>JAZUFN010000288.1:0-19898 GCA_045640725.1 Lachnospiraceae bacterium | reverse complement strand
CTTATAAGCAGGTTTGTAGTACTCGCCGTACAGGCCTCCATTGCCTGCGGCAAAGGAGAAAATATGACTCGAATTATTATGTATGGCTGCAATGGAAAAATGGGTCGTACTATTACTGATATAGTTGCTAATGATACAGAGGCAGAGATAGTAGCAGGTATAGATGCTTTCGGCGAGAGCGCAGCTGCCTATCCCGTATTCAAGTCCCTGTCAGAATGCACGGTGGAAGCAGATGTACTCATCGATTTTTCTTCACCTAAGGCCTTGGACGATATCCTGGCTCATGCAGAAGAAAAGCAGCTGGCACTGGTTATGTGCACTACAGGCTACACAGAGGAAGAGCTGGGCAGAATAAAAGCAATGTCTGAAAAGCTGCCGGTACTTCGCTCGGCCAATATGTCTCTGGGAGTTAATACATTATTGAAGCTGGTCACGGCAGCGGCTTCCGTGCTCTGCAAAGAAGGCTTCGACCCTGAGATAGTAGAGATGCATCATAATCTTAAAAAGGACGCCCCTTCAGGTACAGCATTAGCCTTTGCTGATGCTATCAATGAGGCGCTTAACAATGAGTATGAGTATGTATTTGACAGAAGCGCACGACGCGAGCAAAGACCTGTAAAAGAGATCGGTATATCTGCAGTGCGTGGCGGTACTATTGTAGGTGAGCATGATATTATCTTTGCCGGTACCGATGAAGTTATTGAGATTAAGCATACAGCATATTCCAAAGCTATTTTTGGCAAGGGTGCTGTGTCAGCAGCCAAGTTTTTAAAGGGACAAAAAGCAGGTATGTATACCATGCACGACGTTATAGGCTGAATAGTAGTTAAATTACCTTAGGCAGATTAAATTCTGCCTATTTTTTTTCCTTTTTTTAATGTTTATTTAAGAGAAAATCTAACAAAAGTGTTATACAATAATTGATGGAGCGCAATGGGGCGTTTGCTTGAAAAAATTACTGTACAAGGAAGGTATGTTATGGAAAAGATGAGGTTTGACTTTACTACTCTTAAGAGGAAGCCGAAGGATTTGAAAGAAAAAGCAGCTCATCGAGCAAATCTTTGCATGCTGCTGACAACAGACATTATCGAGGTTGTAGCTTTAATTATAGGATTTTCAAGATTTTCTTTCGGGGTTTTGGATGGAAAGAATTTTGCAATATCCGCAATCCTTTTGGTAGTAGGTGCGCTTATATGCTCAGTGGGCTATTTTGGACTTACATATGACCTAAGATTTCTGGGAGTAAATCTTGGAATATACTTTATTGCCATGGAAGTAAGCTGCATATTTACAGGATTACCGGCACTCAACTTCTTGCTTGCTACCATTCTTGTACCGACAATGATGTATAATCAAAAAATAAATATGAGAATTGTTGCCGGTGTTGCAGGTACATTTACCATCATCAATACTATTATTTTCATGAATAATTTTAAAGCATCCGGAATTACAGCGGATGATAAGTACGCATATTCAGCTATTCAGGGTGATATCACTCTCGTTACTATGGTTACTATAGTATTTGGCGCAGCAATGTTGATTTGCTTTGCTCTTTCCAAGAAGGGCAATGATGAGCAGCTGGCAGCTATTGAGAAGGCTGACAAGCAGACAGCGGAGATTATGGATGCTATAGCTTCCATCGGTTCCAAGATTGATGCATCTGTACAGTCAGTAGCAGCCCTTGTAGAAGAAGTAAATGAAGATACAAAGGGTGTAACAGAGGCTATGAGCGATGTGGCTGCCGGCATGGAGACTACAGTAACAGCTATCAGTGAGCAGACCAAGACCACTCAGAAGATTCAGACTGTTGTAAATGAAACAGCGGTTGTAGCAGAGTCTCTGGGAGGCATCGCAAAAACATCTGCAACTTCAGTTCGTGAAGGTATCGTACTTGTTAAAAACGTGGTGGATCAGACCACTGTTATGGAAGAGGAAAACAATAAAGTTAAGCTTTCCATGGAAGAGTTGCATGAACATACCATGGATATGGAAAAGATTATCGGAATCATTCAGAACATTTCCAATAAGACCAATCTCCTTGCCCTCAATGCATCTATCGAGGCAGCCAGAGCAGGTGAAGCAGGCCGTGGCTTTGCAGTGGTTGCTGATCAGATCAGAGTACTTTCCGAGCAGACCAAGAGCGCTACAGGAGATATTCAGGTCATCATCGATCAGCTTAATGAAAATTCCAACGAAACCATTACTTCTATGGATTCCGTAATTGATAAGATTAATACCCAGATTGAGATGATTCATAAGATCGAGGAAAACTTCAATGCCATCGAGTCCGGTATCAATACATTGGATGAGTCAGTAAGACTGGTAAATGAAAAGACCACAGACCTTATGGAGACTAATGAAGTCATCACAGACTCCATCAGCAATCTGTCTGCTACTACCCAGGAGATTTCGGCTGCTTCTGAGGAGACCACAGCTATGTGCTCCCAGAACCAGGAGAGATTCGAAACAGTTAATGAAGTTATTGTGTCTCTCTCTAAAGAGGCATCCAAGATGGGCGAGTACATCGAGCGTTATAACAAAGAAAAAGAAAATGCTTAATTTAATGGCGGGGTGGCGTAGGTCGCCCCGCTATTTTTGTGCTCTGTGAATAGTAACGTTTATCTTCATTTGATTGACAAAAAATAGGGATAAATATATACTGATTATGTATAAAAATTGGGGGACTATGTCCTTTTCATAATGATGCGGGGGATTCAGATGATTAGTGTAATTAAGCGCGATGGAGAAATAACTGATTTTAATTTGACTAAGATATCACAGGCTATTTCCAAAGCCTTTTCCGCTACACAAAAGTCTTATAATGATGATATCATTAATCTTTTGGCCTTAAGGGTTACCAGCGATTTCCAGTCCAAGATTAAAAATGATACCATAAGTGTGGAGGAGATTCAGGACAGCGTGGAATGCGTGCTGGAGCAGGCCGGCTATACAGATGTGGCTCGTGCCTATATCCTTTACAGAAAGACCCGTGAAAAAATAAGAAATATGAAGTCTACTATTCTGGACTACAAGGAAATAGTGGATACCTATGTAAATGAAGAGGATATAAAGACTAAAAATCAGACAGGAGAGACCTTCTCAGTAGGAGGTCTGGTGCTTCATAATTCGGCTGCTATCACAGCCAATTACTGGCTTACCGAGACTTATGACTCTGAGATAGCTCAGGCTCACAGAAGCGGTGATATCCATATCCATGACCTGGCTATGCTGACGGGTGCCACTGCAGGCTGGAGTCTGCAGAAGCTTATAAAAGAGGGATTGGGAGGAGTGCCCGGCAAGATTAATTCCGCGCCCGCTGCCCACCTTTCCACTCTGACCAATCAGATGGTTAATTTTCTGGGCATCATGCAGAACGAATGGGCGGGGGCTCAGTCCTTTGCTTCCTTTGATACCTGCCTGGCTCCCTTCATAAAGTCTGAAAATCTCACCTATAAAGAGGTGAAACAGTGCATTCAGTCCTTTGTATATGGCCTCAATACTCCTTCCAGATGGGGCACACAGGCACCTTATTCCTGCATTTCCCTGGATCTTACGGTGCCGGACGATATGAAAAATCTTAACGCAGTAGTAGGCGGCAGAGACTGCAGCTTTACCTATGGCGAGTGTCAGGCTGAGATGGATATGCTGAATATGGCCTTTATTCAGGTCATGACAGAAGGTGATGCCAGCGGGCACAGCTTCCGCTTCCCTCTGCCTACATATGCTATCGGCCCGGACTTTGAGCCTGAGGAAAAGGAGCTTCACAAGGCGCTTTTTGAACTGGCCTCCAAATACGGCGTACCATACTTCAGAAACTACAGAAGCACAGGGGCTGACAGCACCGAAATGAGAAAAATAGCCAGCCGTGTGGCTACAGAGCCCAAGCATCTGTTAAGCCCTGCAGGGGGACCCTTTGGGGCCGGAGAAAATACAGGCTCCATAGGACGAGTTAGCATAAATATTCCACGTATAGCATATCTGGCTTCCGACGAAAAGGAATACTTTGACTCCTTAAGTCGTGTGACAGAGATAGCTGTGCGTTCACTTAATATTAAAAGAAATCTTTTGGACAGGCTGATGAAGGAGGACTTTTTCCCTTACACCAAGCGCTATCTGAATGATTTACGCAATCATTTTTCCACTATTGGGGTTATAGGCCTCAATGAAGCAGCTCTGAATGCCTCCTGGGTAAAACGCAGTCTTACCGATAGAAAGGGGCAGGATTTTGCCAGACGTACCTTGGAATTCCTTAGAGAAAAGCTGATTACCTATCAGGAAATGTATGGCTACCTTTTCAGTCTGGCTGCCAGTACCTCTGAAGTAGGCTACCGCCTGGCTCAGATAGATAAGAAACGTTTCCCGGATATTTGCACATGCGGCAGGGATACGGATATAAAGTACTATACAGCCGGCTCCAATCTGGCAGGAGATGCGGGAGTATCTCTCTTAGAAGCACTTACTGCCCAGGAAGGACTTATGAATCTTTATCAGGAAGGGGCAGTATTTAACCTCTGTCCGGGAGAAAGATTCACAGATATGCAGGATGCAGCCCGACTGACCCTGGATATTTTTGACAGATATGGGGTACCGGGGCTTTGCCTAAGCCCTACATATTCTATCTGTCCTACCCATGGATATGTGAAGGGGCAGCATTTCAAATGCCCTGTGTGTGACAGTGAGACAGAGGTATATTCACGTATAAATTCTGTTATCCGTTCTGTGCAAAATGGCATTACCGGCACAGATTGCGAGTATAAGAGTCGCATACCTTTTGATATTACCATGCCCAATCCTGAGCCGGAAGTGGCCTTTGACTTTAGTGACGAGGGTATGACAGAGATAGTTTCTGATGAGACTGACTCAGGTGAAAAGCTCTTGCTCTTTGTGACTAAGAGCAACAATAACTGTGATTTGGCTCACAGCTTTTTAAAGGGCTTTGCCTATGATACGGTGGATGCTGAGGAAAACGTAGAGCTGACAGGCAAATACGGTATTTTGCAGGCTCCGACGCTGGTGGTGGTCAGAGGAAAAGAAATAAGTAAATACACCAATGCATCGGCTATCAAGGGCTTTGCCGACAACAGGGCTTACGAGCAATAAAGAGGACAGGACGAAAGGATAAGCTATGAGCTACGCAGATAGAGTTTTTAAAGCGATGTGTGAGGATATTCTCACTAACGGTACAGATACACAAGGAGAAAAAGTCAGACCTCACTGGGAGGATGGCACCACAGCATACACCATTAAGCGTTTCGGCGTGGTGAATCGCTATGATTTGTCCAAGGAATTCCCGGCTATTACTTTTAGAAAAACGGCCATAAAGGCTGCTACAGATGAAATGCTGTGGATATGGCAGAAAAAATCCAACAATGTTCATGACCTGAAGAGTCATATTTGGGATGCCTGGGCAGACGAGACCGGCTCCATAGGAAAGGCTTATGGCTACCAGATGGGAGTAAAGCATGAGTATAAAGAGGGGATGATGGATCAGGTAGACAGAGTCATCTGGGATCTTAAAAATAATCCCTACAGTCGCCGTATCATTACCAATATCTATGTGCATCAGGATCTTCATGAAATGAATCTCTACCCCTGTGCATATTCTATGACTTTTAATGTGACAGCCAATAAAAACACGGGAAAACTGGTGCTGAACGGAATGCTGAATCAGCGCTCATCAGATGTGCTTACTGCCAATAACTGGAATGTCTGCCAGTATGCTGTTTTGCTGCACATGATGGCGAGAGAATGCGACATGGAGGTGGGAGAGCTGTTGCATGTGGTAGCAGACTGCCATATCTACGACCGTCACGTGGACATAGTAAAAGAGCTGATTAATCGTCCTCAGCATGACGCCCCCACTCTCTGGCTGAATCCTGATGTGAAGCATTTCTATGACTTTACTGCAGATGATGTGAGACTGGACAATTATACTACAGGAGAACAGGTAAAAGGAATCCCTGTAGCTGTATAGCATATAAGTGTACGTAAACATAAGGAGATATAATAATGCGATTAATCGTTGCGGTTGATAAAAATTGGGCAATCGGTTATAATGGTAATTTGCTGGTCAGCATACCTGCAGATATGAAATTTTTCAGAAAGACTACTACCGGTAAGACTATCATTATGGGGAGAAAGACCTTGGAATCCTTCCCCAATAAGCAGCCTTTAAAGGACAGAGTCAATATCGTTATTTCTTCCAAGGCCAATTACAGTGTGCCGGGGGCCATAGTGGTTCATTCCATTGAAGAGGCTGTGGCAGAAGCTCGTAAAAATGCGGCAGAAGAAGATATTTTCTGCATAGGTGGAGGCAAGGTATACAATGCTATGCTTCCTTATGTAGACGAGGCATTGGTGACCAAAATTGACTATGCCTTTGTAGCCGATACTCATATCCCCAACCTGGATGAAGCCCCTGAATGGGAGCTTTGTGAAGAGTCTGAAGAGCAGAGCTTTTTTGACCAGACATACACATTTTGTACGTATAGGAAAAAATCATGTTAGAAATTTTATTTTCAAATAGCACAGGCCTCTTAAAAGGAATCGGCCTGGCGGCTTCTTTCCTGCTGACTATTCTGGCAATCCTTATCCTAAGGGACAAAATGCCGGAGGATCAGGGAAGAAAATTCGCAGTAGAGGGCGGTCTGTCCAAAGGAAAAGCCAGAGGAGTAGGCATTATCTTTGTTTTGGTTTATGCCGTAATGGTTTTGCTTTTCGTTCATCCCACCATTGAGCTGGGACTGTACCTGACATTAATAGTGCTGTCCATGTTTACCGGCTTTTTCGATGATGCATCTGAGGTGCCTTGGAATGAGTACAAAAAGGGAGCGCTGGACTTCATCATAGCAGCGGGCATTACAGCTACCTATATTTTCTTTAATGGTACCGGCATTCATTTAGCCTTTACCGGCACCACTTCTACCATGCCGGTTTGGCTTTTTGCAATTTTATCGGTGGTCCTGATCTGGGTGTCCATCAATGTGACCAATTGCACTGATGGTGTAGATGGACTTTCCGCTACAGTCTCTATTGTGACTATCCTGTCCTTCTATTTCTACATGCAGGCAGCCGGTATCGATGAAGGCTTTGTTTTTTCCAATCTGATTTTCATTATGACTTTGCTGGCTTATCTCTTATTTAATGCCACTCCCAGCCTCATGCTTATGGGAGATGCCGGTAGCAGAGCCATGGGTACACTGATTGCCATTATTGCTTTAAAGAGTATGGATCCCTTTCTTTTCCTGCTTTTTGCCATAGTGCTGATTCTTGATGGCGGACTGGGACTGATAAAGCTTTCTCTTAAGAGATTTTTGAAGATCAGTATTCTGAAAAACACCCGTACCCCTCTTCACGATCATGCCAGAAAAAATAAGGAATGGTCCAATACACAGGTGGTATTCAGATTCGCCATTATACAGATTATTATATCAGCTGTTGTGCTGATGATAATTAAATAGAGCTATTTGAGCATTACTCATTGATATAATCCTATGGAGGAAAAAATATGAAAACAGTAGCAGATTACGTAAGAACCATTCCTGATTTCCCTGAGCCGGGCATTATGTTTAGAGATGTTACATCGGTAATCTCTGATGCAGACGGACTTCAGCTGGCTGTAAATGAGCTTCAGGGCTTACTTAAGGACGTTGACTTTGACGCAGTGGTAGGACTTGAGTCCAGAGGCTTTATCTTTGGTACACCTATTGCATACAATATGAAAAAGCCCTTTATCCTGGTGCGTAAAAAGGGTAAGCTTCCTTGTGAGACTATTGAGCAGAGCTATGATCTGGAATATGGTCAGGCCACAGTAGAGATGCATAAGGATGCCATAAAGCCTGGAGATAAGGTAGTTATTGTTGACGATCTTATTGCTACAGGCGGTACTGTAGAAGCAGCCTGCAAGCTGGTAGAGCAGCTGGGTGGTCAGGTAGTAAAGATTATTTTCCTTATGGAGCTGGAAGGCCTTAAGGGTAGGGAAAAGCTTAAAAATTACGTTGTCGATTCAGTAGTTAAGTATCCCGGTAAATAATTTTATCTGAACCCCGACCTGTCCTTGAGACCTATATATTTCCGTTGGAGAAGCAGCTATGAAAGAATCTGACGAAGGACGTACTTACAAGTATGTCGATATAAAACCAATAAACGAGAAAACACTCTCAACACCTGCGGATTTTACAGATCCGCAGGCCCTTTTCGAGCGCCTTAAAGCCATTATCAATGAGTACAGACCCGGTACAGACCTGAGCCTCATTGAACGAGCTTATGCGCTCGCTTTTAATTTGCATAAGGAACAGAAAAGAAAAAGCGGTGAGCCTTATATTATCCACCCTCTCTGTGTGGCCATTATTCTGGCAGAGCTGGAGCTGGATAAGGAGACTATCGCTGCAGGTATTCTTCACGACGTTGTTGAGGATACTGCCATCACCTTGGATGAATTAAAAGCCGAATTCGGAGAAGAAATAGCCTTACTGGTAGATGGTGTTACCAAGCTGACCCAGTTGAATTACGATGCGGATAAGGTGGAGACCCAGGCAGAAAACTTAAGAAAAATGTTTCTTGCTATGGCCAAGGATATCCGCGTTATCATGATTAAGCTGGCTGACCGACTTCACAATATGCGTACTATCCAGTATCAGCCCCCTCACAAGCAGCAGGAAAAAGCCAGAGAGACTATGGAAATATATGCACCTCTGGCCCAGCGACTGGGTATCAGCCGTATAAAAATCGAACTGGATGATATTTCCCTCAGCATTCTGGAGCCGGATGTTTTTAACGATCTGGAGGAGAAGATTGCCCTGAGGAAGGATGAGAGAGAAGCCTTTATCGATCAGCGTACCAACGAGCTGGCGGAGCAGATAGAGGATGCTCATATTCATGCCCAGATTGACGGCCGTATAAAGCATCACTTCAGTATCTACAAGAAGATGAAGAATCAGAACAAGACTCTGGATCAGATATATGATCTTTTTGCCATTCGTATTATCGTAGATTCCGTAAAGGACTGCTATGCGACTCTGGGTATCATCCACGAGCTCTACAAGCCTATTCCGGGCCGTTTTAAAGACTATATAGCTATGCCCAAGCCCAACAATTACAGGTCTTTACATACTACCCTGATCGGACCCAACGGCACTCCTTTTGAGATACAGATACGTACCATGGAGATGCACAGAGTAGCTGAATACGGTATCGCTGCTCACTGGAAGTACAAGGATACTCAGAATGGTATTCACTCTGATGCTAAGGAAGAGGAAAAGATGGCCTGGCTGCGCCAGATTCTGGAGTGGCAGAAGGACATGCAGGACAATAAAGAATTCCTGACCAATGTTAAGAGCGACCTGGACCTTTTTTCAGACAATGTATACTGCTTTACTCCTACCGGCGAAGTAAAGAATCTGCCTCAGGGCTCCAATCCTGTGGATTTTGCCTATGCTATACATTCAGCTGTAGGTAACAAAATGGTAGGTGCCCGTGTAAACGGCAAGCTGGTAAATATCGATTACGAGATCCAGAACGGTGACCGTATCGAGATAATCACATCACAAAATACCAAGGGCCCCAGCCGTGACTGGCTGCATATAGTAAAGTCTGCTCAGGCCCGCAATAAGATAAATCAGTGGTTCAAGACAGAGGACAAGGAAGATAATGTCCTTAGGGGCAAAGAACTGCTGCAGCAGTACTGTAAGACCAAGGGCTTACAGCTGTCCGAGCTTACCAAGCCTGAATTTGTGGAAGCTACTCTAAAGAAATACGGTTTCCGCGACTGGGATGCTATGCTGGCCGCCATAGGCCACGGTGGACTTAAGGAAGGCCAGATAGTCAACCGCCTTATGGAGGAGCTGGAGAAAAAGAAGAAGCGTGAGCTTACTGATGAACAGGTGATGGCTGCTGTCCAGGAAAGCAAGGAATCCAAGCCACAGGCACCTCAAAAGGCCAAGTCCGGTATTGTGGTGCAGGGTGTGGACGATGTGGCAGTTCATTTTTCCAAGTGCTGTTCTCCTGTGCCCGGCGACGAGATTCTGGGCTTTGTTACCAGAGGACGAGGCATCAGTATTCATCGTACCGATTGTGTAAATGTCATCAATGCCTCTGAGGACGAGAGACGTCGTTTCATCACTGCCGAGTGGTCTGAAGGGGATGGCGGTAAGTCAGAGAGATACTTCACTGAAATCAATATTTACAGTAGAGACAGAAGCGGCATGATTTTGGATATTTCCCGTGTCATGACCGAAAATAACGTTAATATGTCATCTATAAATTCCAGATCTTCAAAAAATGGTACCGCTACGGTTACCATTGGATTTGAGGTTACCGGTAAGGAAATGCTGGCTACGCTGGTAGGTAAGCTCCGTCAGATAGAGGGCGTAATGGACGTAGAAAGAACAATGGGCTAATGGATTATATAAGAGCAACAGTAGGAGGTATGGCTGAAAACTGCTATATCCTCTATAGTGATGAAAATGAAGCGGTAATAATAGACCCGGGGGCAGATGGCCCTCGCATAGAGAAATTCTTGGAAAAGTATGGCCTGACTCCTGTGGCGGTTTTACTGACTCACGGTCATTTTGACCACATAGGAGCAGTAGATTACTTCAGGAATAAGTACGGTATCAAGGCTTATGCCTCAGAAGACGAGGATAAGCTCTGCAGAGATCCTTTTATGAATGAGTCGGCTACGGTAAGCGGAGAGCCTGTTTCACTGACCTGTGATGTGTTTTTTAAGGACGGAGAGGTCCTGCCGATGCTGGATTCAAGTATCAGAGCCATTACCACACCGGGGCATACCATAGGAGGCGCCTGCTTCTACGTGGAAAAGATCGGCAGACTGTTCTCAGGTGATACCCTTTTTTGCCATACTGTAGGCAGATATGACCTGGTAACAGGCGACCCGTACGCTCTCCAAAAATCCATAAGAGAGAAGCTTTTCGTGCTGCCTGATGCTACAGGCGTGAGCCCGGGCCATGGCAGGGAGACTACCATAGGCCATGAAAAAATGATGGGAACCGATGATTTTATATAAGGTTTTACTACCGGAAGGTGGAAAATGATAGTTAAAATAAATATGACAGGTCAGGACTATATGCAGGATATCGGTCCTCTGATAAAGGCATTTTTCCCCTATGCTACTCAGGTGAGCTCAGGAGAAAGCAGCCCGGAGACTGAGGAAATTCTGGCAGAAATACACCTGGCTTTGGCTGACAATCAAATACAAATAAAGGTGACTATGCCGGGAGTGGGAGAGAGGGAGCTGACTGACGATTTTAGCGATTCCAATCCGCGTATATATCGTAATCCCGGCCTACCTGACAGAAGAATGTACAGGAATCACCTGCATAGAGCTCTTTATAGAGTTCTGTCAGAGCTCACCGGGGTTCATTTGCCTTGGGGGACACTTACCGGAGTGAGGCCTACCAAGCAGGCTATGGAGATGGCCAGAGTAGGCTATGACAAAGAGGCTATAGTTAAATATTTTGAAGAAGAGTACCTGGCCAGTGCCGAAAAAGGGCAGCTGGCGGTAAAGGTTACTGAAAATGAGAGCAAGCTTCTGGCAGGCATAGATTTTGATGATACCTACAGTCTTTATGTAGGCGTTCCTTTTTGCCCCAGTATCTGTCTCTACTGCTCTTTTTCCTCATATCCACTAAAACAGTATGAGAAAATGGTGGAGCCCTATGTGGAAGCTCTGCTTACTGAGATACGAGAGACCTGCAAGCTCTTTACCGGTAAAAAGCTTATCAGCATATACTTTGGGGGAGGTACCCCTACTACGCTGTCAGCAGACCAGCTGACCCGGGTAATGCGTTGCGTCAAGGAGTGTTTCGATCTTACTTACCTGAGGGAGTGGACGGTGGAGGCCGGGCGTCCGGACAGTATTACTGAAGATAAGCTTCGGGCTCTGCAGGCAGAGGGTATTGACAGAATTAGTGTTAATCCTCAGTCCATGCAGCAAAAGACACTGGATCTGGTAGGCAGACGCCATACCGTGGATGATGTGGTGAAGGCTTTTAAGCTGGCCAGAAAGTGCGGCTTTACCAATATCAATATGGATCTTATAGCCGGACTTAATGGAGAGACTCCTGCGGATTTTACAGATACCTTGGAGCAGCTTAAGGCTCTTGATCCGGACTCTATCACAGTACATACTTTAGCTGTAAAGCGGGCTGCCAGACTAAATCGTGATATGGCAGAATACCGGGATTCCATGGCTTCAGAGACTGCCGGTATGACTGCAGCTGCTGCACGCTACATGGAGGCAGAGGGCTATGAGCCTTACTACCTCTACCGTCAGAAAAATATGTCGGATAATCTGGAAAATGTTGGCTATGCTCGACCTGGCAAGGAAGGTCTTTACAATGTACTCATTATGGAGGAGTGCCATACTATAGCAGCCTGCGGTGCAGGAGCATCCTCCAAGCTGGTCAGAAATGATGAAGCCTTCGGCTGCGGATTCTTAAATGAAGCAGAGGACGGAGAGCTTCTGGTAAGAAAGATTGAGCGATGCGAGAATGTTAAGTCTGTAAAGGACTACATTGAGCGCACAGAAGAAATGATAGAAAGAAAGAGAAAACTTTTCGAAAATGCATAATACAGCCCAAGAAGCAATAGATACAGTTATCAAACAAATGAATATGCCGGATGTATATCAGGCCGATTATTATGACTGCTGCGATCACGGTGAGCTGGTAGCCATGATTACCGATCTTATGTCTGAAGAGCTGGCCCTCACAGAGACTCAGCGCCTGCTACTGCGTGAAGCAGCCCTGGTGCATGACATCGGCAAGCTTAAGCTTTCAAAAAACATTTATGGTCGTGACAAGGGCGCTCTGCAAATCACAGAGACCAGACAGATGAGACTTCATGCCAGCTACAGTGCAGAGATGCTTAAGTACTGTGGCTTTGATGGGGATGTGGTGGAAGCGGTGCTGCATCATCATGAAAGCTTCGACGGCAGCGGCTATCCTGATAATCTCTCTGAAGACAAAATCCCTGCCAATGCCAGGATATTAAAGGTATGCGATGAGTTTGCGGCCCTCATATCCGACAGACCATACAGAAAGGGCTTTTCACCTGAAGAGACCATGGCTATTATGATAAAAAACAGTCATGAATATGAAATGAAGCTGTTTTTAACCTTTATGAATCTTTACCACAAGGAGGCTTTTGCCGGGGTAATAGATTTTGCTAATGAAATAAACAAGAAGCACGGTTATTATGAGTAATAAATCCAATGATCAATTTATAAAGATGACTACTGCACCGGTGCCAAAGCTGGTATTAACCCTGTCCATTCCTACCATCATCAGCATGATGATTACCAATATATACAATATTGCTGATGCAGCTTTTGTAGGCACGCTGGGCAATGCTGAAAGCGGTGCTACCTCTGTAGTTTTGGGCTATATGGCCATTTTACAGGCAGTAGCCTTTATGTGCGGCCAGGGCGCAGGCTCCATTATGAGCCGACTTCTGGGCAGGCAGGAGCTGGAAGAAGCCAAAAAGTATACCAGTACAGGCTTTTACTTTTCATTTTTTCTAGGCTTTGCCATAGCAGTTTTTTCCATAATTTTTATGAATCCCCTGTTACATATGCTGGGAAGTACAGATACGATAGCAGCTCCTGCCGAAACATACGTGACTTATATAGCTATAGCGGCTCCGTTTTTTACCTCATCTCTGACTTTAAACAATCTCCTTCGATACGAGGGTAAGGCCAAGCTGGGGACAGTGGGTATGATGACAGGGGCCGTACTGAATATCGGTGGCGACGCCCTTTTTATTATGGTTTTTCATATGGGGATAATGGGAGCAGGTCTTTCCACAGCTATTTCTCAGTTTATCAGCTTTTGCATACTGATATCCATGTTCCTTAGAAAAAGGACCCAGACCCGCATTTCATTTAAGTATCTGGCCAAAGATATTAATACCTACTGGCAGATAGCGGCTACAGGCTTTCCCAGCCTTCTGAGACAGGGATTAAATTCCGTAGCCACCATGCTGCTCAATCACCAGGCAGGTATCTGCGGCGGTGCATACAGTGACCAGGCTATAGCGGCTATGGGTAACGTTTCCCGTATCAGTTTTTTCCCTATGGCGGTGGCTATCGGTATCGGACAGGGTTTCCAGCCTGTCAGTGCCTTTAACCTGGGCGCGGGGAAAAAGGACAGGGTACGCAAGGCCTTCTGGTCAGCCCTTATAGGAGCGGAGATAGCTCTGACTGTTTGCTCGATACCCCTATTTATTGAAGCCGAATACTTTATCAAAATCATGCGTAACGATAAATTGGTTATTGAGATCGGAAGCTACGCACTAAGAGCCATGTGTATCGGTCAGATTTTTCTGCCACTTACCATGATGGTCGAGATGGGGTTCCAGAGTATGGGGGCCAAATTGCTGGCTACCATCGGCAGCAGCCTGCGTTCCGGTCTGATTTTTATCCCTATGCTGCTGTTAATGTCACATTTCCTGGGGCTTAGAGGAGTACAGCTGGCTCAGCCCGTATCCTTCCTTATGGCCTTTGTGGTATGCCTGTTTTTACTTAGAATCTACATGAACAAGCTGGAGGTTCAGGGAGAGAAAAAGTAGTACAGCGACCCTGCATGGCAGGCAGATATCTGTCTGCGACCCTATTCATTTAAAAATAATTGTTATGAGAGGTATATTATGTATTCCAGAGTATTAAAGGAAAAGCACGATTTGTGCAAGAGCCTGATAGACCGTCTGGCAGGAGACTTTAAGTATGTCAGCATTCTCGGCAAGCATACAACAGGTATGATGGTGAGAGTGACTACTTCTTCTACTTCCGTGTCAGACTCTATGAATCAGGAGTATGGTTATGTCGTTAAGCTCTTTAACGGCTATAACTACTCAGAATATTCTTTTGCGGATATTACTGAGGACACCATTGACGCTATCGAAAAGGGCGTCAGAGAGAGCGTAAAGCTTCCTCAAAAAATGCTGGATAGCCACGCTCAGATGGGCATTATGCCTGATGAGCCGCTGGTAAAGGATTTTGCCAGACCTATTACCGGCCCTGACTACACTGCGGAAGAGATAGTAGAAAAGCTTACAGCTATTCGTAATACTATCAGCTCCGTATCTGACAAGATAGTTCAGGCAGGAGCTTCCTACAGCGTTTACGATGTTAGTGCCATGTTTATTTCACCCAATCGTGACCTGACTCAGGAGTATGGCTGGGTAAACGTGTACGGATTTGCTGTAGCCAGAGATGGTGAAAAAATCCAGCAGGCCCGTGGCGGAGCAGCAGAGAACAGCAGAGAAAACTGTTTTGCCATCATGGAGAGCAAGGCTAAAGGCGTGGGAGAGCTGGCTGTTGAGCTTCTTTCTGCAGAGCTTATTGAGCCCGGGACCTATGACATTATTACCGATTCTTCCATTACCGGCCTGATTGCTCACGAGGCTTTCGGACACGGAGTAGAGATGGATATGTTTGTAAAGCACAGAGCAAAGTCCAGAAAGTACTTAAATAAGCGTGTAGCTTCCGACCTGGTCAATATGCATGACGGTGCAGCAGCTACCCAGTCCTGCGTAGGTTATTTCTTTGATGATGACGGCGTACTGGCTCATGATACACTTATTATTAAGAATGGTATCCTGCAGACAGGTATCTCTGATGCGGTTTCAGCTATGCAGCTGGGTACAGAGCCTACAGGTAACGGTCGCAGACAGAGTACTTCACACAAGGCTTATACCCGTATGACCAATACCTTCTTTTCTGCAGGTACAGACAAGCTTTCAGACATGATAGCATCTGTAAAGCACGGTTATATGCTCTATGAGACCAGTAATGGTATGGAAGATCCAAAGAACTGGAATATTCAGTGTGTAGCTCAGTATGGCCGTGAGATCAAAGACGGCAAATTTACCGGTAAGATAGTAGCACCGGTAGTAATGAGCGGCTATGTACCGGATTTGCTCCAGTCTATTTCCATGGTAAGTGATGAGTGGAAGGTAATTGGTTCAGGCTCTTGTGGTAAGGGCTATAAGGAATGGGTACCCGTAAGTGATGGCGGACCTTGTTTGAAAGCGAGATGTAAACT
Source organism: Lachnospiraceae bacterium (assembly GCA_045640725.1). GTDB lineage: Bacteria > Bacillota > Clostridia > Lachnospirales > Lachnospiraceae > RGIG3528. The sequence continues at coordinate 3,837 of JAZUFN010000288.1, read as the reverse complement.
GGGATGATGGATAAATATATTAATGCGTTAAAAAGAAATAAAAATGTATCTGCCTGGAAGATTGTTTCATCAGAGGTAAAGTCTGTAGAGGCTTACTATGTTATGAAAAATCTGGAGACCAACAGAGTGGCAGAGGAGAAAAATGTTGAGATTTCAGTATATGTAGACAAGGATGAGAAGCGTGGTATTGCCAGCTTTTTTGCCTATGATTACATGACAGATGCAGAGCTGGACAAAAGAATTGCGGATAGCGTATTTGCTGCCGGCTTTGCCCTGAATAAATTCTATGAGATTCCGGGACCACAGCAGGGAGAAATAAAGCAGTCAGAGTCCAATATGAGAGACAAGGACTTTTCACAGGTGCTGGGTGAAGTAGTGGACGCTGTTTTTTCTGCAGATGTTTACGAGGGCGGTTATCTGTCTGCAACTGAGTTTTTCCTTAAGGAAATCAACGAGAGAATAATCAATTCCAGAGGCCTTGATGTGGCTTCCAAGAGCTATTCCGGTAGCGTAGAGCTGATTCCTTCCTGGGAGGAAGGGGATGAAGAGGTAGAAGTCTACCACATGATGAAATTTGAGTCAGTGGATGCTGCTGATATCAGGGCAGAAGTGGACTCAGAGCTGCAGGTGGCCCGTGCCCGTTTTATCGCAAAAAAAGTGCCTGACAAAAATGTCAAGGTGATTCTGCAGGATGCAGAAGTAGGTGAGGTACTTGGCTACTTTGCTGATCAGCTGGATTACTCTGTGATCTACCAGAAGATGAGCCGTTTTGATATCGGTGATAATGCTCAGGGGGATCAGGTGACAGGAGATAAGATAAATCTCTCCATGGTGCCTTATGCTAAGGGAGCATCCCGCTCCAGAAGCTTTGACAGCGATGGCATTATCCTTAAAGAGGTCGAGATAATTAAGGACGGTGTGGCTGTGGCACGTCATGGTTCCAATCGTTTTGGCTATTACATGGGCGAAAAGAATCCTACAGGTATACTTCCGGTACTTAAATGTGAAAAGGGCAGCAAGGCTTTTGCCGACATGACAAAGGAGCCATATGTAAGATGTGTTAAATTCTCCGGCATCCAGGTAGAGCCCAATTCCGGCTACATTGGCGGAGAGGTGAGACTGGGATTCTACTTTGACGGTGAGAAGGAAATCCCTGTTACGGGCTTCTCTATTTCAGGAGATATCAACAAGACCAAGTCTACTCTGCGCCTGTCTCAGGAGACTGTTACAAAGAGCATGTATACCGGCCCTAAATATATGGAAATAGTGGATATGACCATTCTGTAAGGCAATATACCGACAAAGAAAGCCTGTTGTTTTTTGGAAGGATTGAAATGAAATATATAGGAAAAATTAAAATAGTAGTGGCAGGCATCTTGGCATCTGTCCTGCTGGTGTTAAATCTTACACCGGTCTACGCCGGTTATTATAGTGATACAGAGGCGGACCATAAGGATATTTCCTTTGCGGAAATGCAGGCTAATACCCAATATGATTATGATACCGTAGCTGCCGCTATCGACCGTCTTATGCAGGCCGCCGACCGGGAAGGCAATGACGAAGAGGTAAAGGACTGCTACGAAAAAATGCACAGCCTTCTGGATGAAATGGTGACTGCCAATGCCCTTTTACAGCTGGAGTTTTATACTCATCTTGATGATGACAGTATGAGCGAACGCCTGGAAAAAATGTCTGCAGAGATAGTAGACCTGGGGGATAAGGCCAATTCAGCTATCAGCAAAATGGTAGACGGCTGGTACAGGTACATCGTGGAAAATGATATAGGAGACGATGCCAAAGACTTTGAGCACTATGAAGCCATGACACAGGAGGAAAAAGACCTGGTGGCCAGAGAGGAAGCTCTGGAAACAGAGTATGAGCGTTATTCCCAGGATCCTGCGTATACCGGAGAAGAGAGATATAACTATCTGGCCAATCTTTACATCGAACTGGTCAAGGTGCGTAAGGAGATAGCCAAGCATTCCGATTACAAGAGCTACAGAGAGTATGCCTACGAGGCCATATACGGTAGGGACTACACCGTTGAGGACGCAGACAGATATCATGAGTATGTAAGAGATTATGTGACTGATTTCAACAATAAGATAGTAGGCGATATCCTAAAGGATATGGATTCATATAACGCTCTTTGGGAAAAGGAGTGTAAGGATCTGGACAGCATTTTCCAGGTCATGGACAAACACATAGGAGAAATACATCCGGAGCTTAAGGTGGCCTACGACTACTTTAAAAAGAATCATGTGTATTATATAGAAGAAAACGATACAATGTTTGAAGCAGGATATACCACCAAGCTGTATTCCTACAACACTCCTTTCATTTACAATGCTTTGTATGGAAATTTCTATGACTATACAGATGTTTTTCACGAGTTCGGTCATTTTAACCAGATGTTCCATGAAAAAAGCCATGCCATGTATACAAGCTCTTCTTTTGATGTAGCTGAGATTCATTCCCAGGGCTTGGAATTCTTTTTCCTGGACTGGGCAGAAGAATGTTACGGTCAGGAGCTGGCTGGTATGGCCAGACTTTTCACCACCTATCGTATGCTGGATAATGTAATAAACGGATCCCTGCAGGACGAATTTCAGGCGTTAGTATTTGAGATGCCGGAGGATGAGCTGAGTCCCGAAAGACTGGCCAGCAAGTATCAGAATCTTATGTTCAGCTATGGAAGAAACGGAAGAGACGAGTATGGCTGGGTGGATATCACTCATAATTTTAACAGTCCCTTCTATTATATAAGCTATTCTACCAGCGCCATGGGAGCACTTCAGATATATGAGCTCAGCAAGGAAGACCGTGACAAGGCTGTGGATGTTTATATGAAGCTGACGGCTCTGCCCGGCAGCGTAGGCTTTTGCGAGGCAGTAGAAGAAGTTGGCCTTCAGAACATAATGCAGGAAGGTGTGGTAGAGAAGGTGTGTCAGGGCTTAAACATCAGTTTGAGAGAAGAGCGTCCCAAGCCTGTGATAGTAGTACCGAAACAGGAGGGATCCCCTGAGAAGCAAAGAGTGTTTAGAATAGCTCATCAGATACTCATCTTTTTAGGTATTACAGTAGTGGTGCTGGGGGCCTTATCAGTGGTCCTTATCAGAAAGCATAGATTTAAGAAATAATATGGAAGAAAATAAATCTGACATTAAAATTTTAAAGGATAGAGTAAGAAAGTCTGTGAAAAACAGGCTTTCTTTTCTTACGTCATCTTATAAAAAAGAAGCTTCGGAATTCATTACCGATAAAGTGAAAAAGCTGCCTGAGTACATGAATGCGAAAAGGCTTATGTTATACTGTTCTACTGCTGACGAACCGGATACTGAAGCACTTATTTCGGCTGCTCTTAAGGCAGGGAAAATAGTGTTACTGCCCCGTTGTCTGGGAAAAGGGGAGATGGAGGCTGTGGAGATTCAGTCCATGGAAGATCTGCAGGTGGGAAAATACGGTATTTTGGAGCCATTAGCGGCGCTTCCTCCCACAGATCCTAAAGATATTGATTTTATCGTAGTACCCTGTATGGCAGCGGGGATAGATGAGAAGGGCAGAGTCAGGAGACTGGGGCATGGAGCCGGCTACTATGACCGCTTTTTACCCGGGGTGAATTGTCGCAGCTGTGTGCTCTGTTTTAAGGAGCTGGTAAGAGATTTTCCAATGGATGACTACGATTATTTTTTAGATTATTTAATAACTGAATAGAAGTTTTCCAAAAGCAGATTTAAAGCGGGTTTCGGCCCGTTTTTTTTATTGTATCCGCAATCGGGACTTAGGTCCTGTAAAGAAAAAGGCTTGACAAAAATGCCGTGTGCTGATATAGTAACG
>JAZUFN010000287.1:0-2437 GCA_045640725.1 Lachnospiraceae bacterium | reverse complement strand
GCCATGGTGAGGATAATTCTTTTCAATCAGAACATGGCGATAGAATCTGCCCATTTCCTTGATGGCGAATACGCCTATACCACCAAAGGACTGGGTAGCTACAGGAAGCACTTCTCCCTCAGCAATATATGCACGAAGGATGTTATCTGCTGTAGACTGAAGTCTGTAGAAAGTAATCTCACCAGGTGCAATATCACCTTCCAGAGTACCATTTGTAACCTCAATAGGAAGATTTCTAGCCATAATCTTCTGGTACTTCATCTCACAAGCAGCCAGCTTCTTGGAACAGGTATTACCACAATGGAAGCCCATGAATGTGTCAGTATGCTTATAATCAAACTTGCCTTCGATGGACTGCTTGTACATATCCTTTGGTACGGAATTGTTGATATCAAGCAGTGTAACAATATCATCAGATACTGCAGTACCGATAAACTCTGAGAGACATCCGTAAATATCTACTTCACAGGATACAGGGATACCCATGCCTGTCAGACGGCTGTTTACATAGCAAGGTACAAAACCGAACTGTGTCTGGAATGCAGGCCAGCATTTACCGGCAACTGCTACATACTTTCTATATCCCTTATGAGCATCAATCCAGTCCAGAAGGGTCAGCTCATACTGAGCCAGCTTCTCCAGTACTTCAGGCTTCTTATTGCCTGCACCCAGCTCTGCCTCCATCTCTGCTACCTTGGCAGGGATACGGCTGTCACCTGCGTGCTTATTAAAGCTTTCAAACAGGTCAAGCTCGGAATTTTCCTCAATCTCAACGCCCAGATTGTAGAGCTGCTGAATAGGAGCATTGCATGCCAGGAAGTTGAGAGGTCTGGGTCCGAAGGAAATAATCTTAAGATCTGCCAGAGCAACCACCGCACGTGCAATAGGCACGAATTCGTTGATCATCTTGGCGCAATCTTCTGCATCACCTACAGGATATTCAGGAATGTATGTCTTCTTTACTGAACGAAGTTTGAGATTGTAGCTGGCATTCAGCATACCGCAGTATGCATCGCCTCTGCCGTCCTGAAGGTCACCCTGTGACTCCTCAGCTGCAGCGATAAACATCTTTGGGCCGTCGAAATGTTTAGCTAAAAGTGTTTCTGAAATCTCAGGTCCAAAATTGCCCAGATATACGCAGAGAGCATTACAGCCTGCTGCCTTAATGTCCTCAAGAGCCTGTACCATATGGATTTCGCTCTCTACGATACAAACAGGACATTCATAGATGTCTGTTTCATCATAATTCTTCTTGTACGCTTCAACCAGAGCTTTACGTCTGTTAACTGAAAGGCTCTCCGGGAAGCAGTCACGTGATACGGCTACGATACCGATTTTCACTTTTGGAATGTTGTTCATCCTCATTTTTCTTCTCCTTTGGGTATCCCCACTAAAAATATTTAGCCCCCTTAGGGCAGTGCCCCTGCTTTACTGCAGCCCGTAGGTCGCAATAGCAGCCGCATTTGTTACATGTACCGTGGAATTGACTGTCGCAGGAACGGCATATGGAAAGTCTTCTTTCATACTCGTCATCACTTACTCTGTCTTCGGGCTTGATTCTGGCCAGATATTCCGTTACGGAACGGATAACAGCCTCCTCGTTACCTTCCAATATCAGACATTTTTTGCAAACTCTGAGCTTGCTTGTATCCACTGTCTCTTCCCGACTCACAGCTTCTCCTTATTAAGCAGACGTATATTTTTTTCCACCTGTGTACGAGGTAACATCACCATATGCTGGCAACCCAGACACTTAAGTCTGAAGTCCGCGCCGGTACGAAGCACTTCCCAATCATGGCTACCGCATGGATGCTGCTTTTTAAGAGTCAAAATATCGCCTATTTTAATATCCATACTTTATCACGAAACCTTTTTAGAAAAAATGTAAATAATCTAACTATTTTACCTTAACTTTTGTAAGATGCCAGATATCGTCCACATACTCTTCTATAGTACGGTCGGATGAGAATTTGCCTGCTGACGCAATATTGATAAGAGCAGATTTATTCCATGCACGACGGTCTCTGTATTTCTCATCGATTCTTCTCTGAGCATCCGCATAAGAAGCGAAATCCTTAAGAATGAAATATTCATCTTTATTCAGCAGCATATCATAAAGCTCTCTGAAAAGATTCGGATCCTCGTTTGTATAAGAGCCATCTACCAGCTGATCTACTACTCGTCTCACGCGAAGGTCATTCTCATAGATCTCACGTGGACGATACTGGGAATTATGCTCAAAATCAATAACTTCCTGGGCTGAAAGGCCGAAAATAACTGCATTCTCAGCGCCTGCTTCCTCTACTATCTCTACATTTGCACCATCCATAGTGCCAAGTGTAATAGCTCCGTTCAGCATAAATTTCATATTACCGGTACCGGACGCCTCCTAAGTCGGATCGTAGCCATGTCGTTCTGTGAGCCAAGGAGTTGTGGG
>JAZUFN010000286.1:0-5282 GCA_045640725.1 Lachnospiraceae bacterium | reverse complement strand
GATATGAATACTCAGCAGATAGCTGAGATGGTGAGAGGGAAAATTGCCGATAAAATTTACGAAGTTTTGGAGAATCGCTGGATGGCGAAGGCAAAACGTCGTTTCTTAAAAAGAATAAAGATAAATTGATATATAGAAGGAGTTATGCATGTACAAAAAAGTTGATGCCAATCTTAATTTTGTAGAGAGGGAGCATGAAGTGCTTCAGTTCTGGAAGGACCAGAAGATTTTTGAGAAATCTCTGGAAGCCAGCAAAAAAGGACCTACCTATACATTTTATGACGGACCTCCAACAGCTAACGGTAAGCCACATATCGGTCACGTAGAGACACGTACCATCAAGGATATGATTCCACGTTACCAGACCATGAAGGGGTGCTATGTACCCAGAAAAGCAGGCTGGGATACTCATGGACTTCCTGTAGAGATTGAAGTAGAGAAGCTTTTGGGTATCGATGGTAAGGATCAGATTGAGGCATATGGTCTGGAGCCATTTATCAAAAAATGTAAGGAAAGCGTTTGGAAATATAAGGGAATGTGGGAGGATTTCTCCGGTACGGTAGGCTTCTGGGCTGACATGGACAATCCTTATGTTACCTATGACGATAATTTTATCGAGTCTGAGTGGTGGGCTCTCAAAGAAATCTGGAACAAAAAGCTTTTATACAAGGGCTTCAAGATAGTTCCTTACTGCCCAAGATGTGGCACACCTCTTTCCGCACAGGAAGTAGCACAGGGCTACAAGACTGTAAAAGAGCGTTCTGCTATCGCCAGATTCAAAGTGAAGGGCGAAGATGCATACATCTTAGCATGGACCACAACACCATGGACACTTCCTTCCAACGTGGCTCTCTGTGTAAATCCTGATGAGTGCTATGTAAAGGTAAAGGCCAATGACGGTTATACCTACTATATGGCAGAGGCTCTCTGCGATACTGTTCTGGGCAAGCTGGCTGATAAAGAAAATAATATTCCTGCCTATGAAGTACTGGAAAAGTATGTTGGCAAGGATCTGGAGTATAAGGAATACGAGCCGCTTTTCGACTGTGCTCATGATATCATCGAGAAGCAGAACAAGAAGGCTCACTTCGTAGTATGTGATAGCTATGTTACACTTACAGATGGTACAGGTGTAGTACATATCGCTCCTGCTTTCGGTGAAGACGATGCCAAGGTGGGTCGTAAGTATGACCTTCCATTCGTGCAGCTGGTAGATGGCAAGGGTAATATGACACCTGAGACTCCATATGCCGGACTTTTTGTAAAGAAAGCCGATCCCGAAGTACTTAAGGACCTGGATGCCAAGGGGCTTCTCTATGAAGCACCAAAATTTGAGCATGAGTATCCTCACTGCTGGAGATGTGATACTCCGCTTATCTACTACGCTCGTGAGTCCTGGTACATTAAGATGACAGCCGTTAAGGATGACCTCATCCGTAACAATAATACTATCAACTGGATTCCGCAGAATATCGGTACAGGCCGTTTTGGTAACTGGCTGGAGAATGTTCAGGACTGGGCTATTTCCCGTAACCGTTACTGGGGTACACCATTAAACATCTGGGAGTGTGAGTGCGGTCATTTCGAGTCTATCGGCTCTCGTGCCGAGCTGGCTGAAAAGTCAGGCAATCCTGCCAATGCAAAAGTAGAGCTTCACAGACCATATATCGATGCAGTGACCATTAAATGTCCTGACTGTGGCAAGGAAATGCACAGAGTACCTGAGGTTATTGACTGTTGGTTTGACTCGGGCGCCATGCCTTTTGCTCAGCACCACTACCCATTTGAAAATAAAGAAGTATTTGAGCAGCAGTTCCCTGCCAAGTTCATTTCAGAGGCTGTTGACCAGACCAGAGGCTGGTTCTACTCCCTGCTGGCAGAGTCTACCCTGCTTTTCAACAAAGCTCCTTATGAGAATGTTATCGTTCTGGGGCATGTTCTGGATGCCCAGGGTAATAAAATGAGTAAGTCCAAGGGCAATGCTGTAGATCCATTCGATGCTCTTGATACTTACGGTGCAGATGCCATCAGATGGTTCTTCTACACTGCATGTGCACCATGGATTCCAAAGCGTTTTGACGGATCTGTAGTAAAGGAAGGCCAGAGCAAATTCTTAGGTACCCTTTGGTATACCTACGCATTCTTTGTACTTTATGCAAATATCGATGATTTCGATGCAACAAAATACACCCTGGATTATGATAAGCTTCCTGTAATGGATAAATGGATGCTGTCCAAGGTAGCTTCTACAGTTAAGGCTGTGGATGAGAATCTTTCCAAGTATGCTATTCCTGAGGCTGCCAGAGCTCTTGAGGATGTAGTGGATGAGATGAGTAACTGGTATGTACGTCGTGGTCGTGAGAGATTCTGGGCAAAGGGTATGCCACAGGATAAAATCAATGCATACATGACACTGTATACCTCTCTTGTTACATTAGCCAAGGCCGCAGCGCCCATGATTCCTTTCATGACAGAGAATATTTACAGAAATCTCGTTTGCTCCATCGATCCTACAGCACCTGAGTCCATCCACCTGTGCTCTTTCCCCGAGGTACATGAAGAGTGGATTGATAAGAAGCTTGAAAGTGATATGGACGAAGTACTTCAGATAGTTGTACTTGGCCGTGCATGTCGTAATGCAGGCAATATGAAGCAGCGTCAGCCACTGGCTACCATGTATGTAAAGGCTGAAAAAGAGCTTCCTGAGTTCTTCAAAGAGATCGTTGCAGACGAGCTGAATGTGAAGAACGTTGAGTTTACTGATGATGTTAGAAATTTCACATCCTATACATTTAAGCCACAGCTTAAGACACTTGGTCGCCGTTTTGGCGCCAGACTTAATGCCCTTAAAGAGGTACTGGCTACTTTGGACGGTAACGCAGCTATGGATTCCCTCAATGCTACAGGCAAGGTTACAGTGACTGTAGAGGGTGTGGCTGAAGAGCTGGAGACAGCAGATCTCCTGATTGATATGAGCCAGAAAGAGGGCTTTGTGTCCAATTCAGATCGTGGCATCACCGTAGTTATTGATACCAATCTTACTCCGGAGCTGGTAGAAGAAGGCTTTGTACGTGAGATTATCTCCAAAGTACAGCAGATGAGAAAGTCTTCCGGCTTTGAAGTTATGGACAGAATAAAGCTTTATGTGTCCGGCAATGCCAAGGTAGAAGAGCTGGCAGCAAAGAATGCTACCGAGATTTCGACAGTAGTTCTGGCAGATGCAGTAGTTACCGGTACAGAAGGACCTGATGCTAAGGGCTGGAATCTGAATGGTGAAGATGTAATGCTGGCTGTAGAAAAGCAGTAAACCACTTATAAAGGGAGAAAAAATCGATGGAAATCACAAAAGAAGAGCTTAAAAAAGCTATAGCATACAATATGCGTATGCTTTACCGAAAAGATGTGGATGAGGCTACACCTCAACAGGCATACCAGGCACTTTCTTATGCGCTTAAGGATTACATCGTTGACATGTGGATGAATACCCATAAGACCTATGAGAAAGAAGACGCCAAGACAGTTTACTATCTGTCTATGGAATTCCTCATGGGAAGAGCGTTGGGTAACAATATTTTAAATTTACGTGCAGAGAAGGTAGTAAAGGAAACTCTGGATGAGCTGGGCTTTGATCTAGCCAATATCGAAGACCAGGAGCCGGATCCGGCTCTGGGTAATGGCGGCCTGGGCCGTCTGGCAGCTTGTTTCCTGGACTCCCTCTCTACACTGGGATATCCTGCTTATGGATGTGGTATCCGTTACAAATACGGCATGTTCAAGCAGGCTATTAAGGATGGCTATCAGGTAGAAAGACCTGATAACTGGCTGAAGGATGGATATCCTTTTGAGATAAAGAGAGCAGAATATACCAAAGAAATTAAATTTGGCGGCTATGTAAAGATGACACCGGGCCCGGATGGCCGTGATCATTTTTCTCAGGAAAATTATATTGCGGTAAAGGCTGTACCTTATGATATGCCTATAGTAGGCTTTGACAATGGTATTGTGAATACCCTTCGTATATGGGATGCAGAGGCTGTTAATGACTTCAATCTGGATTCTTTTGACAAAGGTGATTATCAGAGAGCGGTAGAGCAGGAAAATCTGGCTCGCACCATCACTGAGGTCCTTTATCCCAATGACAATCATTATGCAGGCAAAGAGCTGAGACTTAAACAGCAGTACTTCTTTGTCTCCGCCAGCATTCAGTGCGCCGTGGCTAAGTATATGGAAAAGCATGATGATGTAAGAAAGCTTTATGAAAAGGTTTGCTTCCAGCTGAATGATACCCATCCTACAGTGACTGTAGCAGAGCTCATGCGCATTCTTTTGGATGAGTATAACCTGACCTGGGATGAGGCATGGGGGGTTACTACCAAGTGCTGTGCTTATACCAATCATACCATTATGAGTGAGGCCCTGGAAAAATGGCCTATAGAGCTTTTCTCTAAGCTTCTTCCTCGTGTGTATATGATTATTGAAGAGATTAATCGCCGTTTTGTAGCACTTATAAATGAGAAATATCACGGTGATCAGAATAAAGTTCGTTCCATGGCTATTCTTTATGATGGTCAGGTACGTATGGCCAATCTGGCTATTGTTGCAGGCTTCTCTGTAAATGGTGTTGCCAGACTTCACACTGAGATTTTGAAAAACGAACAGCTTAAGGATTTTTATGAGCTGTGGCCTGAAAAATTTAATAATAAGACTAATGGTATTACCCAGAGAAGATTCCTGCTTCATGGTAATCCGGAGTTGGCTGCTTGGGTAAGCGACAAAATAGGTGAAGGCTGGATTACAGACCTTTCACAGTTGGCTCAGCTTAAAAAGTATGCGGATGATGATGAGGAGCTTATCACTCTGGCAGATATAAAATACCAGAATAAGCTGAGACTGGCTGAGTATATCAAGACGCATAATGGCATAGAGGTCAATCCCGATTCCATTTTTGATGTACAGGTAAAGCGTCTCCATGAGTATAAGAGACAGCTTTTAAATATTCTTCATGTTATGTACCTCTACAATGAGATTAAGTCCAATCCATACATGGAGATGCAGCCACGTACATTTATTTTTGGAGCAAAGGCATCTGCCGGATATCGCAGGGCAAAGGCAATTATTAAGCTTATTAACAATGTGGCAGATGTAGTCAATAATGACCCGTCCATCCATGATAAAATCAAAGTAGTATTTATTGAAAATTACAGGGTATCAAATGCTGAGATGATTTTTGCTGCATCTGATGTATCAGAACAGATTTCCACAGCTTCCAAGGAGGCGTCCGG
>JAZUFN010000285.1:0-7633 GCA_045640725.1 Lachnospiraceae bacterium | reverse complement strand
ATAGCGTCAAGTTTTATTCGGAAAATGAAACGAAAATTGTCCCTTAAGAAAAAACAGATGGTAGATTTAATCGAACCAGCCATATCATACTATATTTGCTTTGCAGCGACAAGTTATAAATATCGCAAACAAACCATAGGTAATGCCGCGACGACGGGCCCCACGGCGATGCTCCCGTCGTCCGAATCAACTCTATGGCTTCGATTTACATATCAGGTAATCAAGGAAAACGGGATTACAGCCCCCAGATATGCGACTCAAACCACGCTTTTTTCTTGATTGAATCTGTTACATGAGCGCTCATTGCTCCGTGATACTTTGCCAGCATTTCTGCTGAGGTTTTATTTCCGGTTCTGATTCTGCCGGCACTTAGTATGATTTCTTCAGCCCCTGCCACCAGCGGTAGCGGTTCAGTGCTCTGGTATCTTACCAGGTCTATCATTTTTCCATGATTGTATTTATAGGCTCGTAAACGGGCCATTTTAGCTGCACCTTTTTTGCTCCATCCCATTGGCAGTGTGCTCATTCTGCTTGCCAACACATGGCTCACATGGCCTTCTGCACTACACCCCATCACTGCATCCTGCGCTACCAGACGGGCGTTGGCAGCCTTCCAGTTGTTCAGGATATAGCTGGCGTGTTCATCTATTATCCTGAGTTTTCTTTCATTCTCAACACTAAGTTTCACTTTTTCAACCACTTTGTTGAAGTCGTCTTTTCTGCCACCTCGGATGCTGTTCCTAAGTTGCCTTATTGCCTCCTCTTGAGAATCATAGAGATGGCCTGTCATTGCCGTCAAATGCTCACTGATATGAAACCCGTCAAGAACCGCTACGGCCTTTTCTATCACCTTGGTTCCAGCTTTAATCCAGGCTCCTCCGTCAGAATTCAGATATATCTTCTTTATTCTGGCAGTATCATATGTTTGTTCTATATACTCCCAAACCTCTTTCCACAGCTCCTCATTTTCCTTACCTTCACATACCCGGCAAAAATAGTACGGGTGAATCAGGCGATTCCTTTTACTTTTGGGTGCTTCCGGCTCTACACCTTCATACACATATATGAGTTTTGTTATCTGGCAGTTGTTCTTTCTGCCATATTCATTTACGTCCAAATCACCTTTTACACTCTGAAACTGGAGTGGCGTGTGGTCCTCATCAGCATCTATATACAGATAATCTACTACTTTCCTGGGGCCCTCATAGCTGTATCTCGGGAATTCAAGTTTATGCAGAATGTTTTTTACCGTCTGCTTACTTACACCGGTCTCTGCTGAAGCCGCCTCTCCTCCTCGTCTGTAGGAAGTGTCTACTGCCTCTGTAAGTATATTTGCAACTACATCCTCAGTCATTCGGGAATCGGGTGGCATTTCCATTATCTGATCCAGCAGGCATACTGTTTTCTTTTCGTCTACTTTTGTGAAGTATGTTTTACGATACTCCATTGGACCAAAACTCGTAATCAGTTGCTTAGTAGCTGTTGTTGAAATGCGCCAGTTCTTATGTACTTTTGCGCTCGTTCGTAGCTGGTCATCCATCATTTCCAGCGTCTCTTTGATTATCATGTTCCCGAGATTATTCAGGTTTTCCTGAAGTCCTCTGACAAACTCCTCAAGCTTGCTGGGCTCCCTCATGAAAATTTCTTGAAGATTTTCAAATCCGGGGATGCATTTCTCGGTAAAATAGGTTATACTTTGTTCCATAAAAAGAGTTCCCTTTCTGCATAGATTATGGTTTTTGTCGACTTTAAATCTACACGTTTAGGAACTCTTTTTCAATTCTCAATATTTACGAATAAAATTTTACGCTAGCATATCCGCCTATGCTCTTTTCAGCAATGCTTTTGCCCCCTCTACATCTACCAGCTTTTCCACATTCAGATAGCGGTGAGAATCGCAACCCAGCTCACGCAGTATGCCGCCATCAATCGAAATCTGAATTCCTCTCACCTTCAGCTCACGAATTGTTCTAAGTACTCTGTCTGAGCTGTCTGCCAGTGCCTGTTCATTCACTTCCAGTTCCAGCTTTTGTGGCGGAAAATTATAAGCTTTAAGCTTAGTCTCTACAGAGTCCACAAATCCCGGCGTAATCAGCTGCTTAGCCGATACTCTTATGGACAGCATAACGTCGCTCGCATTAACCAAAGGGGCCATATCCTTAATACTTCTGTTGATGCCGTACTCATCCAGTCTGACAATAAGATCTGACTTCATTGCTATCGGCAGGAATTCCGGAGGCAATATTACCTCCTGATTGGGTGCAATAAGTCGCATCCTGCCGGAAAAAGCCTTGACCTGTCTGTTCTCTCCGCAAAGAGGAGCATAGAGCATTCTAAAACCATCATTTTCCAAGGCATCCTTAAGCATCACCTCTATGTCATGTTCACGAAGGACAATACTGTCCGTATTTTTTCCATATCGTCTCCAGCCGTTTCTGCCGGCCTTTTTCGCCTGATACATGGCCTTATCAGCCATTTTAATTATTTCATCTGCTTCCGCGGAATCCTCCGGAAAAGAAGCAACACCAATAGATGCTGTTATATCTACATCCGCTCCTGCCAAATATTTGAGGCAGCAGTCACCTACACTGGCAATAATGGCTTTACTTCTGGCCCATCTTTCTTCATCAGTGGTGGCAGGCGCGATATATAAAAATTCGTCTCCACCAAATCTGGCCATAAGTCCAGGAAGCTTCATGCTCTCCCACTGGCGCACGATACGTTTTAATATCTCATCACCTTTGTCATGCCCATAAGAATCATTTATATACTTGTAGTGATCCAAATCTATGTAATAAATATCAAAGGGTAGCTTTGAAGACACAAGATAGTCAACGTAATCACTGGCCTGGCGCCTGTTGGGAATGCCTGTTAAAACATCTGTGTAGGACAGTTCATGCAGTTTTTTCATAGCCATACTGATGATAATAATAACCAATAACCCCGCTACCATGAACATAATTCCCGGAAGCGCATCCAATGACTTTCTGCTGATATTGGACACAACTGCCAGTATGATACTGGTACACATAGCTACTATAGCTATCTTGCTGCCAGTCCTGTTCTCGATCATAACCATGCTTACAGCACATATCAGCTGTATGGCTGTCATAATGCCGGGAATGGATGTCCTAGCCTGAAAGTTGGAGAAAAATCCTGCATTTGTAAACATAATCATGACATAAGCGGTTATATATACCACCGTCAAAACCACAACCTTAACCAATGCCTTTTTGTTCTTGTAAACGTATTTTTTATCCATCTTTTCTCAGAAACTATAAACCAAGTAATTCTCGGAATATGTCTCCTCTCTCCTCAAAGTTTTTAAAATAACCGTAAGAAGCCGCTGCCGGTGAAAGCAGGCAGGCCTTCCCCAGCGGAGTAATGCGCTCAGCCATTTCCACAGCTTCAGGCAAGTCAGCTACTTTTGTTACGTTTGTGCAGCCTGACACTTCTTTGTAAATACGCTCACCTGATGAATACATCAGAATGAAATTGTATTCGGGACTTGCCTTTATAAAATTCACAAGCTTTGAATAATCAATCCCCCTGTCCATACCTCCGATAAGAAGTGTGGCAGTATCCGGCACTGCGTAAGTAGCGCTTATAGCCGCTTCAGGAATAGTAGAAATGGAATCATCTATGTATCTTACTCCATTTTTCTCTCCCAGCAGCTGCAGTCTATGGGGCAAGCCCTTAAATCCCTCGATCCCGGGGATTACTTTGTCGGCGTCCAATCCAATTATATCAGTCAGCATAATAAATGCAAACTCAGCATTTAGACAATTATGGCTACCTAAAATAGACATTTTCCACTGCCTGCTGGTAGTTTTCACCACCTGTCCGGAGGATTTTGCCTGTAATTCAGGTACATTGTCACCTACCAGGCAATAATCACCGCGTCCTTGATGGGTAATAATATTGGCCTTGGCAGCAGCATATTTTTCTACTGTACCGTAATAATCCAAGTGTTCCGGATAGAGATTCAGAAAAATACTGTACTTTGGTGCATCTTCCAGATGAGCCAGCTGATGACAGGATAATTCAAAAACCACAACAGTGTCCCTATCTATCTCATCTACATAATTAAAGCAAGGAAGTCCAATATTGCCCAGTAAAACACACTTTTTACCTGCCGACTTAAGGCCTTCATACAAAAGACAGGAAGTAGTACTCTTTCCCTTTGTTCCTGTGACACCTATGGTCTGATCCCTAAACTGGTTCATAAAAAGTATGGTCTGGGAGGAAAACTTGGGATTCTCTTCCTCCATTACGATACCGGGACTTTTTAGCACGATATCATAATCATCGTCAACAATGTCTTCGCGTTTACCTTCAAATATCGTGACTTTGGTATTTTTACAATGTTCTTTTATAAAATCTTCGGAAGACTTGCCTTCACGGCCATATCCCCATATGAGGACTCTTTTCCCTTCCAAAGCATCTACTATTTTTTCTTTCACACTATTCCCTTTGCTTGTATAAGCTGCATTTTAATCAAATTTAAAATCTTCTATCTTGGCTTGGATAGTCTTTACACCCTGATAGTCATTGATTCCCGGCACATAGGTAATGGAAAATCTCACATTATGCCTATAGCCTCTCATCATTTTGTCCACTTCTGATACACCAAAAGCCTGCTTCATTTCCTCCATAACCCGAGGTATATCACCAAAATAAACGGCATCAAAGCGGGTCCCGCTATCGTTGGTCATGAGAAATTTAAGCACATTTCTGTTTTGCCCCAGAATTCTGGCACTCACCGGCATTACTTTTTTTTCTGCAAACAGTACTTTCTCGTTTCCGTTGCCGGTAGGCGATATTCTATCGATTTCATCCATGAGCTTTATATTCACATACTCGAAGGGTAAAATCATATCTATTCTTACTTTATCGAGGAAATCCTCTTCCGTCAAGGTGCAAGCGTCATTTAATCTGTTTTTTAGCTCATTTAATCTGTTTTTCTCCAGTGAAAGTCCCGCTGCCATAGGGTGACCACCAAATCTCTCCAGTAAATGTGCCACTTTACAAAGCTCATTATACATATGGTAGCCGGGTATGGAGCGTCCACTGCCTTTTAACCCGTTTTCCGAATCAGTAATAATGATAGTGGGCCTGTAGTAGTACTCTCTGATGCGTCCTGCTATGATTCCGGCTATGCTTTCATGGCACTCCGGCAAATATACAACCAGTACCTTGTCCGGGCCTTTTTCTCCTGCAGCTTCATCGATAATACGACAGGCTTCTTCCACTCCCTGCCTGGTCATTTCCTTACGTTCATTATTGAGGGCCACCAACTCTTCTGCCTGCAATTTCGCCTTTTCAGAATCCTTTTGAAGCAAAAGTTCCAATCCCTTTTCTGCCGTGTCCAATCGTCCGGAAGCATTTAAGCATGGTCCAATATTGAATCCGATATTATAAGCATTAACATTTGCTTTTTCTATTGAGCAGGCCCTGATAAGAGCAGTAAGCCCCGGGTCCTCACATCTTCTCATAATTCCAAGCCCCAGGATAACGATAACCCGATTTTCCCCGACCAGCTCCATTACGTCGCAAAGAGTGGCCATAGCAGCATAAGGAAGATATTTTTCTATATTCACTCCCATCTGCTCCAGCACCTTCATGGCTACCACGCAACCGCAGTATTTTTGAAAAGTATTATTTTCTCCCTCCTGATGCGGATTAACCACCACGTCAGCCGGTGGCAAAATCTGCCTTTCACCGTCATGCGGCACTTCGTGATGATCAGTCAGCACCACAGTCATTCCCAGCTCCTTGGCCCTCTCTATAGTCCTATACTCTGAAATGCCATTATCGCAGGTAAGAATCACTTCAACGCCTTCTCGGGCCGCGTCCTCTACCATTTCTTCATTGATGCCATAGCCATCAGTGATTCTGTTGGGAATCCTATAGGATACCACTGCTCCTCCGGCCTTAAGTGCATCATACAAAATATAGGTGGATGTAATGCCATCTACATCATAGTCTCCAATAATACGGATGCTTTTTTTGCTATCAACCGCTTGCTGCAGCAGTCCTGCCGCTTTGTCCACATTTGTAAGCTTTCCGTTTGTCTCCAAATACCGAAAAGAAGGATGCAAAAATTCATCCCTCTTATCTTTTGTATCCAAATCACGATTAACCAACAGTCGAGCCATAATCTCGCTGACTCCCTGCTCCATGGCAATGGACTTGAAATCCCCTTTTTTATTTTTAAGAACCCACTTTTGTTTTTTCATCAAATAATTTACTTCTTCTCGAAAATCTTATCTGAGTAGCTGTTAGCAGAATTCCACAACATCCAGCCTGAGGCATCATAGGCATAACAGTTTGGAAACTGTGACCTGATTACTTCAGGGGTATATTCATAATCTCTGTATAACCACTCGTCGGTAGCAGCCTGCAACCATGGACGCACCTTGGCCACATGCCCTGTTTCAGACTTACTGGGCATGGAGATAAGCCTGCCCACGGATTTTTTCATGAAAAAACCTACCAGAACATCCGGCTCCCTATTGGGAGCATCAATTCCTGCAAATCCTTTGTCATAACCCGAAGCATATATCATGGGGCACAGATAGTCAAAATACTGAGACAAAAGCTGGTAATTTTGCCCCTGAGCAGTCTCATCTATGGTACTAAAGATAATCATGCCTTCTACTGTACCGCTTACAAATCCGCCCAATGGCTTAATCACATTGCAGGCATACTGAGCGAATGTAGTGATACGGTCTGTAATAGTGCGTGGAAATCCCCAATTGGACTCAGTCCTGGGTACGTATTCCGCATCAGGAATACCAAAATCGCAGGTGGACACATACTGAGTAGTACACCTGAAAAAATCAAAACATATTTCGTCAAAACCATCTGCTACAGCCTGGGCAGCTATTCCCACCAAATACTCCAGCACTTCATCCTTGTATGGATTCAGCCACACCGCTGTTTGTCCATACTTTTCCTTGGATACATAGAATTTATCCTCATAGTGGATAATACTACTGTCCGAGTTCACCTTTTTCAAAGTACAAAACCAGTCAGGATGCTTCTTCTGAGTAATGCTCTGCTGCTCACCGCTTTGAATTATTTCCCTAAAGCCTACTATACGTCCAATAACATAAACTCCGTTGTCATGAAGTGTCTTAATCAGGGACGGCAGGTCAGAAATAATATCTGTAGTGGCACCAATCTCTTTAGCTGCAGCATAATCCATGTTGTATGTAATCCGGCCATACTCATCACGTACGTCGATTACCACGGCATTAAGCTCTGTAGTCTTGGCCAGATTTACCACCTGTTGCAAATAAGTGTCTTTGTAGATTTTAGGAGCATAAATCGCTTTCGCATCTACGGCTTTTCTTGTATCCTTAAAGCCCACCAGATAGTCTTTTCCTCCTATAGTAGGAGGATTGGTAGGCTCCGGTGTAGGCTCGGGGGTATCTGTAAGCTCGGCCATCTGACCGGGACTAAAAGTAGGTGTCGGCGAGGTGCCGGTATAACTACCCATACCGGGCCCTGCACCCAGATTGCCTTTGGTCAGGTGGAAGGCAGAAAAACCTGCGGCAGCCGCCACAAGCACTACCACAAGAATGCCAATGAACAGATTGGAATTTCTTCTGCTTTTCCTGCTTTTGTA
>JAZUFN010000284.1:0-12604 GCA_045640725.1 Lachnospiraceae bacterium | reverse complement strand
AAAAAGATACGTCCCCCTGTCACATTTTATTGGTATCTGAGCGGTAGCTCCATATGGTTTTCTTCTAAGAGCTTCTTATCCTTAAGAATCTCTTCTGCTACACCCATAGCTGCTATTCTACCATCTGATAAAAGAATTACCTTCTCGCAGGTATCGAGTATCATATCTAAGTCATGGGATGTTATTATTTTTGTATTTGTTAATGATTTTATAGTGTTAATAATAACTCTTCTATTGTAAGGGTCCAGAGCTGATGTAGGCTCATCCATCAGAATAATATCAGGCTCCATAGCAAGAATGGTAGCGATAGCTGCCATTCTTTTTTCGCCACCGGAAAGCTTATGATTATGCCTGTGCTTAAGTTCCATAATTCCCAGTCTTTCAAGTGCCTTATCAGTCCTCTCTTCTGCCTCTTCTTTGGATAGGCCATAATTCAGAGGTGCAAACATTACATCTTCATATACGGTAGGCATAAACATCTGATTATCGGAATTCTGTAAAACAAAACCCATTTTTCTTCTAAGCTCAGCCAGGTTCTTTTTCTCAACTGTAAGCCCATCTACTACTATACTGCCTTCTCCAAATACCAGCCCCAAAAGAAGCTTCATTATGGTAGACTTACCTGCTCCATTGGCTCCAATAAGGCCTACACTTTCCCCTTTTTCAATGGAAAAACAAATATCTTCCAGTATTTTTTTGCCCTTTTCATATTCAAATGAAACCTTGTCAAATGTAATCATCTTAAGCCTCCTGTAATAAGCCCTGCAAACAGTGCCGCTATATTTACGTATCTGCAAAGTACGAAAAACGCTATGGAAAACAGTGTGAAAAGGTAGTCGCTAATACGGGCTTTCCTAAGCTCGGCATAGTAAAAATTGTCATTGAAGCCCCTTAACTGCATAGATGAGTAGAGCTCTTCCGCTCTATCCATACTGCGCAAAAGCAGCTGCCCCAAAAAGGAGCCCCAGGCCTTATAATTAATCCCTTTTTGTCCTGGCGCCCGAAGCCTATATGCAGTGTTCATGATAGCCACCTCTTCCATCATCACCCCTATGTACCTGTATGTAAGCAGAAGTAAGGTAACAAAAACATCTGGAACATGCAGCTTTCTTAAGGCCTTGCAAATGGAGTCTATGCTGCTGGTAGCAGCCAGGCCAAAAGAAGCCATGAGACAGAACACTCCTTTCATCATAAGGGTAAGCATGGAAATCACTCCTCCTGTCAGAGTCACTCTCCCTACGTTCATCATGGGCACTCTGTCAAAAAAAGGATTGAAAAGCCCTACCGCTGCTACCAAAGGCAGTACCAGTCGCAGCTTATAAAAGCACTTTTTTATGGATAACCCTCCTACTGAAAATAAAAGCACAGGATACAAAAGCATAACAAAAAGACCATTAATATCATACTTATTAAAGGAAACGGTAATAAGTATATACGTAATGGTCACCAGCAGTTTTGCCAATGGGTGCAAAAAATGAACCGGCGACGACATGGCCGCCAGTTCATCCATTTCTCTCAGTTCATTTGCTTTTGATTCTATTTTATCCATGAAACTTACTATTTTTTAGCTTTAACTTTTTTCTTTCTGAAAAAACCGCCCAGGAAACAGATACCTACCGCTACTGCAGCTACCATAACAGATCCTACAATACCGGAAACACTGGTACCTACAGCACTTTCACTATTGGAAAATGCATAATCCGGAAGGAAAGAAGTCTTGTCCTGGATAGAAGCAGCTACATCTGAAACACCGCTTTCAATACCAAAGTGTTCCTCATCCAAGCCCATATTCTCGCCGTACCCTGCCTCTGCATTTCCGAAGAGTGCCCACTCCAGACCATCAGGATTGGAGCTGGCAAAAAGTGAAAGACCACCGCCTACTACTGCTACTACTACTGCCAAAGTGATGATAACTCCCTTAAGAGTACCCTTACCGGAAATTCCCTTGGCTGTAACATCAGAATCCATAAGAAGCTCAGGACGTGTCTCACATACAAATACCAGCACTGCAGCTGATACCAAGCCTTCTACCAGACCGATAGCCAGATGAATAGGCTGCATCAGAGCCACAAATGCGCCAAAAGGAAGCTCTGTGATACCTGATATACTGGTCTCCAGTACTACAGAAAAAGCACCCATCTGAAGAGTCAAGATACATCCGATGACAGATGCCATAATAATTTTAATACGAAGTGCTGCCTTTGGATCCATCTTGCCAAAAAGCTTACTTCTCATAATCGGACGCCAAATGAGATAATATCCCACAAAACAACCGTAAAAGGCCATATTCCACCAGTTAGCCCCAAGAGCCATAAGCCCGCCATCTGCAAAGAATAAACACTGAATAGTCAGAATAACCATCATGGACAAAAAACCTGCCTGAGGGCCAAGTAAAGCAGATAATAAAAGTCCACCGCAAAGATGTCCGGAAGATCCGGTGCCCGGAATAGTGTAGTTAATCATCTGTCCTGCAAATACAAGGGCAGATGTCACTGCCATGGTAGGCAGCTTTGCTGCTGTTTCATCTTTTTTTAGTTTGTAAACGGATGTACCTGCTACCGCTCCGGAAGCCACGTACATTGTTGCTGCAACTGCAGGAGCCAGCAACGCATCAGCCATATGCATAATATAATCCCCCTGGGAAAAAACTAAAAACCGTTCTTCGGTTTCCAGGAAACAGTATAGTAATAAAACCTATCTCCTTCAAGCCCCCCAGGGGGTTGTTTTATAGCAATTTCAAAACATTTTCCACTTCAGCTATGGATATATTTTTTTCATCTGCAGCTTTTTTCAAATCGTCATATTCCCACTTGAATCGTTCAACAGAGTATCCGCTTGTACATTTTCTCCGAATAAGGCCGAAAGGTGTATCTACAGTCTCCATACGTCGCTCCAGCATGTACCTTTCCATCAACTGTTCTCTGATACCTATAGTGGTAGTATATTTAAAAATGGCTTTTACCATTTCATCTTTTTTGTCTTCGTTACACATAACTCTAAGGAGAATTCCGGGACGATTTTTCTTCATACTGATGGGGATAGTATATACGTCCAGCGCTCCAGCTTCGAAAAGCTTTTCCATGGCATAGCCCATCTTTTCTCCGGTCATATCATCCATATTACAGGATAATTCCACTATTTTCCCGGTCTGCCCTGCTGTCTCTCCCAGCATTACCCTAACACAATTTGCTATCTCAAAGTCTTTTTTTCCCATACCGTAGCCTATGCCTGTAACCGTCATAACCGGCATATCACCAAAGGTATCAACAAAGTGCTTTAGTATGGCTGCCCCTGTAGGGGTACAAAGCTCCCCTTGGATCCTACCTCCATAAATAGGTATATCCTTTAAAATATAGGCTGTCGCTGGAGCAGGCACCGGCAAAACACCGTGTGCACAGCGTACATGCCCACTGCCTACATGCACAGGAGATGCCACTATCCTGTCAGGATTAATCTCATGGATAAGCATGCACACTGCAGTAATATCTGCTATAGCATCCATGTTACCCACCTCATGAAAATGAATCTCTTCCACAGGCTTACCGTGGACAAAGCCTTCTGCTTCTGCAATCAGTCTGTATATAGCCAAAACGTCTGCTTGAATCTTTTCCGGCAGCTTCAAATGATCTCTTACAATATGTTCAATGCCATGCAAATCATTATGAGAATGAGAGTGATGGCCATCCTCATGGTGGTGGTCATGGTGGTCATGGTCATGGTGGTGCTCACTTTCCTCTCCCTCTTCAAGTCCATTAATCTTTACAGACATATGGCTGCCTATAATACCACATTTTTCTGATACTTCTTTTTCAAAAACCACTCCGGGTATATTTAGAGCATTTAGCTTATCCAAAAATAACTGTGGCTCAGGTAAAAGCTCCATGAGGGCAGCAGTCAGCATATCTCCTGCCGCACCCATTCCCAGGTCCAGATACAAAGTTTTCATACGCAAGTCCTCCTATTCAGTCTTTACTTTGTTTCATATGGTTAATCCTGCTAGCCAGGAATCCGGCTCCAAATCCATTATCAATATTTACTACGGAAACCCCGCTGGCGCAAGAATTCAACATGGACAAAAGGGCTGCCACACCTCCAAAAGCTGCTCCATAGCCCACACTGGTGGGAACAGCTATGACAGGACAGTCCACCATGCCACCCAGCACGCTTGCCAGGGCACCTTCCATGCCTGCAATGGCAATAAGCACATTGGCACTCATTACTTCGTCCAGATGAGCCATCACCCTGTGAAGTCCTGCTACTCCCACGTCATAAAGCCTTACTACTTCGTTACCAAAGACTTCAGCAGTAAGAGCTGCTTCTTCCGCCACAGGGATATCACTGGTGCCGCCGGTAGCCACCACTATCCTGCCATTTCCGTTTTTCTCAGGCATATCTCCGATTATACCGACTCTGGCCAGCTCATGGTAATTCAGGGCATGCTTTTTACTGATTGTCTCAGCAGACTTCGGGCTTAATCTGGTAATAAGTATAGTCTTTTGGTCATGTGCCAGCATAACATCACATATTTTTATAATCTGTTCAGCTGTTTTACCGGCGCCATATATGACCTCTGCAGCTCCCTGCCTGATCTTCCTGTGCAGGTCCACTTTCGCAAAATCAATATCTGCAAATGGGGCTTTTTTTATCTGTAAAAGAGCCTCATCAACAGATACATTTCCTTTTTTTACCTCTTCCAACAAATCTCTTACGTTATCACTCATGCCCTTACCTCCAGGTCCAATGTAATGCATTTGTAGTATTTTTTTAGCTCTGAAAGCAGTTCCTGCCTGTGTGCTATGAGCTGTTCCAGCTGGCTCTCCGGCAGTTGGATTCTGGCTGTATCACCTATTTTTCTGATACGGAAATCAGTAAAGCCCATATGGGCCATAAAGCCTTCTGCCGCCTCTGTGATCTCCAGATCTTCCCTAAAAATCTCGCTACCTGTAGGGATTCTGGTAGCCAGACATGCATATGCCGGCTTATCCCAGGTAAAAAGGCCTGCTTCCTTAGACAAGCGGCGAATCTCGCTCTTGCTGAGGCCGCATTCTCTTAAGGGCGACTTTACGGAAAGCTCCTTTAATGCCTGCATCCCGGGCCTGTCGTTAACGTCATCAGACGCATTGGTGCCGTCCAAAAGGACCGAATACCCGTCCCGGGAGGCTGCTTTTATAATCTCTGAAAAAATGACTCTTTTGCAATAATAGCAACGCTTGGGGCCATTGGCCTTTACATCCTTATCTGCCAGTGAAGATAATTCCAGTATCTTCATTCTGGCTCCCAATTCTTCTGCCAAGCGCTTTGCATCCTCCAGCTCAAAGATGGGCTGGAATTCTGTTTTTACAAAATAGGCGGTCACGTCTTTTCCGTACGTAACCGCCGCATATAACAGATATGCAGAGTCCACTCCTCCGGAAAACGCTATTGCCACTTGGGGATTTTTCTCAAAAAAATCCTTTATCGTTTCACACATGCTGTCTATCTCCCTGTGACATCGTCAGTCCCCAAAAAGGACTCTTAAATCTACTATTTTATTTAAATTACCTCTTATCTTTAGCTGACCATTCATGAAAAGCTTACGTAAGGAGAGCTTTCCTGTAATCATGCCTAAAATGTTGTCGAAGCTGGCTGAAGCTCTGATATCTGCTCCTGCATAAGTATATGGCTCCACTACAATTTCTTCAGGCATGAACTGTACATACATAACACCTTCGCCGCGGCCCTTTATATGTATCTGAAGAGTAAGCTTGTAATCCTCTATAAACTCTTCTTTGGTCATATTCTTTCTCACCTTGGCGTCATGCTTTAATAAAGCCTCTTTTAAGGTATTAAAAGCATCGTCAAAGCTAAGCTCCGAGCCATTGCCACCGTCTGCTATATCAGTATACATTCTGTTGTATTGATCTGCACTCTTATCCCAGGATAAATCCTTGGTCATACAGCGCTTAACAATAGTTTTGAAAGTATTCTCATCACCGAAATATACTTTCAATGCAAAAAGTATAGCCTGGTAAAGAGACCTGCCATCGTAATTACTGAAGGTAAATCCGTCACCAATACCATCGAATTCTCGGTAGCCTCTGATAGAGTCCTTAAGTCCTCCGGTAGCGTGTACAATAGGCACTGTGCCATAGCGCATGGCCATCATCTGAGACAGACCGCAAGGCTCAAATCTGGAAGGCATCAGATACATATCAGCTCCTGCAAATATCTGGGCAGCTACCTGCTCTGTATAGTCTGAAGAAAAACCAAACTGTCCGGGCCATCTCTTTTTTGCTTCATTGAAATAGTCCACATATTCCTGCTCGCCCTGACCGAATACAATGAGCTGTACACCCAGGTCCATAATCCCCGGCAGTACCTGCTTTATAAGCTCGATACCCTTTTGCTCATTCAGTCTGGCTACAGATGCCAGTACAGGATTGGTAGGATCTATACGAAGTCCGAAGAGCTCCTGAATATGAGTCTTACATACCTTTTTGCCCTGCATGTCTTTTGTACTGAAATTGGCAATAAGGCGGTTATCCTTTCTGGGATCGTAGAGATCCATATCGATACCGTTCAAAATACCATACATTTTGTTGCTGACAATATCTGCTACACCCTGAAGGCCCATACCATACTGGGGCAAATGTAACTCTCGGGCATAGGTAGGGGATACCGTAGATACAGCATCTGCCATCAGCATGGCTCCCTTCATGAGATTAATATCATCTCTGCCCTCGTATTCGTATCCCAGACCGCCCTGATACCAGCCTCCCGGCAAGCCGAAGGTCTTCTCCAGCTCTTCTGCACCGAACTGGCCCTGATAGGCAATATTGTGGATAGTATAAACAGTCTTTATGCCCTGAACATATTTTTTCCAGCTCTGATCATTTTTAAGATAAATGATAACAAGGGCTGTCTCCCAGTCATTACAATGGATAATATCCGGCATAAAGTCTAAATCATTCAGAAGTTCAATTATGCTTCTGGAGAAAAACGCAAATCGGAAATTATCATCCTCGTAACCATAAAGCCTGTCACGATAAAATAAGTCTTCATTGTCAATAAACCAGGTAACTACGCCATTGAATACCCCTTTAAAAAGGCCACAGTAATTGACATGGTCGCCTACAGCAATGTTTTTACTGGTAACAAACTTCAGCTGGTCCATATACTTGTCTTTTACACACTTATATAAAGGTGTAATAACAGCAATCTCATTACCGCTTTTCTTAAGCGCCGGTGGCAGAGAATAGGCAACATCAGCCAGGCCACCCGATTTTGAAAATGGTGCGCATTCACTTGTCGCAAACAAAATTTTCATATTTAATTACCCCAGTTCCTTCTCCAAAAAATGGATGTTTTCTATTACATTTTAACGCATTTACCACCTATAATCAATTAAAATGCAGTGTTTATAGAAATTTTAGCATCCTATAAATTTTTCTCCAGTTCTGCTCTTATAGCCTGAATAAATTCAAGGCTGTTAAGAACAATTACATCCTTAAGATCAGTAATAAGGGCCAGATCTTTTGTCATTTTGCCGGATTCTATGGTATCAATAGTTGCTTTTTCCAGCTTGTCAGCAAAAGCCTGTAATTCAGGCAGCTTATCCAGCTCGCCTCTCTTTCTGAGGGCACCTGTCCAGGCAAAAATAGTAGCCACTGAATTGGTAGAGGTCTCCTCACCCTTCAAGTGCTTGTAGTAATGTCTCTGTACTGTACCGTGAGCGGCCTCATACTCGTAGTCACCGCTTGGAGATACCAGCACTGAAGTCATCATAGCCAGGGATCCGAAAGCTGAAGAAACCATATCGGACATAACATCGCCGTCATAGTTCTTACATGCCCAGATAAATCCGCCCTTGGACTTCATTACACGGGCTACAGCATCATCAATAAGGGTATAGAAGTACTCTATGCCGGCTGCTTCAAAGCGGTCCTTATACTCGGCATCATATATTTCCTGCATGATATCCTTGAAGGTGTGATCGTATTTTTTGGAAATGGTATCCTTGGTAGCAAACCAAAGGTCCTGTTTGGTGTCAAGCGCATAGTTGAAGCAAGCCTTGGCAAAGCTTTTGATGGAACTGTCGGTATTATGCATGCCCTGCAGCACGCCGGGGCCGGTAAAATTATGGATAGTCTCTGTGATAACAGTACCATCCTTGCCCTTAAATACCAGCTCTGCAGTGCCTTCTCCCGGTACGTCTATCTCTACATTTTTGTATACGTCGCCATAAGCATGTCTGGCCAGGGTAATGGGCTCCTTCCAGTTTTTCACGCAGGGCTCAATTCCCTTCACAATAATAGGCGCACGGAAAACAGTACCGTCCAGCATGGCTCTTATGGTACCGTTGGGGCTTTTCCACATTTCTTTAAGATTGTATTCTGTCATTCTGGCAGCATTTGGAGTAATGGTAGCGCACTTAACCGCTACGCCGTACTTTTTTGTGGCATTGGCAGAATCTACAGTTACCTGATCGTTGGTCTCATTTCTGTATTCCAGTCCCAAATCGTAATACTCTGTTTTCAGGTCGATAAATGGAAGCAGGAGCTCATCCTTAATATACTTCCATAAGATTCTGGTCATTTCGTCGCCATCCATCTCTACCAAAGGGGTCGTCATTGCAATTTTGTTCATAGTATTCCTCCTCGTTCTACATTCCTTCTATTTCAAGTAAAATAGGGGTATGATCCTGTCTTTCCCCTGAGTCTATCATCTCAGACTTCTTTACTTTATCCTTTATCCTGTCGCTTACCAAAAAGTAGTCGATACGCCAGCCTGAATTGTTAATCTTACTGGTCTTTATCCTCTGTCCCCACCAGGAGTAAACATCCTTTACCTCGCCGTGAATCAGGCGGAAAGTATCAGTGAAGCCTGCCTCCAAAAGCTCGGTAAAACCCTGACGTTCCTCATCAGTAAAGCCGGCAGACATATGGTTGGACTTGGGATTGGCCAGATCTATCTCTTTATGGGCTACATTAAAGTCTCCACAGGCTATAACAGGCTTTTTGCTGTCCAGCTCCTGCAAGTACTTTCTGTAACATCTGTCCCACTCCTGTCTGTCACTAAGGCGCTTAAGGCCCTCTCCTGCATTGGGAGTATAGACATTTACGAAATAAAACTTGTCCAGCTCCAGGACCAGGAGTCTGCCTTCACTGTCCATAGTATCCGGTGCTCCGATCTGAGGTGCTGTACAGGTATATTCCAGTCCTTTTTTCACCAAAAACGCGGTACCGGCATACCCTTTTTTTGCAGGAGGCACAGAACTCACCCATTCCACTCGGTAGTCAGGAAAATATTTTCCCAGCTCCTCCATAATTCGGTCAGAAGGACCTTCTACAGGAAGCTTGGTCTCCTGAATGGCGATCAAATCTGCTTCTTCATTTTTAAGGGTATCCAGCACCGCTCTGGATAAAAGAGCTCTGTCCGAAGCGGATGTCAGAGCCGCATTAAGTGAATCAATATTCCAGGATATCAGTTTCAACATACTTTCTCCTCACGGCGCTTTATCGCATTAATGCGTTACGCTTTGTATATAATACAACGAAAGTATGTAGGAATACAAGAACAAAATCAAATTTTATATTACTTATTTTTGCAATGACACTGGGCACTGCCGGAAGCAGGGCAACCAATGCACTTTTTTCCACTTTTTTTTGCCTTCCATATGTAGAAGGAGGCTGCTCCCACAAGGGCTACCAGTATAAGTATTATTATCAAATTCTCCATATTCTGTCCTTTCTTTATTTTTCAGCGTTTAAAGCATAATCACGAGCGGCTTTTTTCCTTCCCATTACTACAAGTATGGTAGCGATAATGGCAAAAACTATTACTGCTGCCAGACCAGCCGCAAAACCAGCCCCCAGTGAGCCTGTGGTAATAAGAGTACCCACCTGATATACCAGGAAGCCTACCGTAAAGCCTGTAGCCAGCTGAAGTCCTATGGAAGCCCACAGCCACTTGGCGCTCTTAAGCTCTGAATTCAGAGCACCAATAGCTGCGAAACAAGGAGGAGTATAGAGATTAAACATAAGGTAGGCCAGAGCTGCCACTTTGGTAATACCCATAACCGCTGCTACTTCGTTGCCTCCACCTATCAGCTCCAGTTCCTCTGTATCAATAAAATTAGTAATGGCGTAACAAACAGCCAGAGTACCTACAACATTTTCCTTGGCAATAAATCCTGTGATAGCTGCAGCAGCCAACTGCCATGCAGCCACTCCCACTACCGGTATCAACAGATAAGAGAAAGGACCTGCTATAGTTGCCAGAATGGAAGTATCTTCCATGCCTTCCTCCACCAGCTGAAAATGAGTATCGAAAGACTGCATAATCTGTACTACTGTATTGCAGATAAGGATAATGGTACCCGCCTTTACGATGTAGGCTTTGCCGCGTTCCAGCATGGATCCGCCAGCAAATTTAAGACTGGGCAGCTTGTATTCAGGAAGTTCGATAATGAAAAAAGATTTTCTGTACTTGCTACCGGTAACAGCCTTTACCAGCAGAGCGCCCAAAAGAATAAGTGCTATGCCTACAAAATACATGAGAGGGCCTACCCAGGCACTGTCGCCAAAAAAGGCTCCCGCAAAAAGAGCAATAACCGGCAGCTTGGCACCACATGGCATGAAGGTAGCCAGCATAGCGGAAGTTCTTCTCTCACGTTCATTTCTGATAGTACGGCAGGCCATAATAGCAGGTATTCCACAGCCTGTGCCTATAACCATGGGAATTACTGTTTTTCCTGAAAGTCCTACTCTTTTAAAGATAGGGTCCAGCACCACTGTAGCTCTGGACATATAACCGCAATCCTCTAAAAGAGCTATAAGGAAATACATAACCATAACCAGAGGCAGGAAGCCAACTACAGCGCCTACGCCACCGATAATACCATCTACCAGCAGGGCATACAGAAGTGGATTGGCTCCGGACAGCTTTTCCCCTACCCAGTCCTTAAAGGTATCAATCCAGCCGGTCAGCCAGTCAGCTATCCAGGTGCCCAGCGTAGACTGGGAGATGTAGAATACCAGGAACATAACTCCTGCAAATACTATAAGTCCCAAAACAGGATGTGTAAGGATGGCATCTATTTTGTCTCCCGCATTTTTTTCTTTGGTCAGGACTTTTCTTGTTTCAACGTCCTTAACTATATCTTTTACAAATTCAAAGCGGCGGCGGTCTGCTTTTTCCACCTCAGCCTTGTCCTCGAGATTCACATTTCCCTGGGAAAAAGGTGCTTTCTGGCCCAGCCCTGCCACCTCTGTTGCGGTTTTTATCACCTGCTTTAAACCATTGGCAGAAACAGATACCGTCTCTACCACATAACATCCAAGTCTCTTTGACAGCTCCTCAGTATTAATTTTATTTCCTTTTTTTTCGTTAATATCGCTCTTATTAAGAGCCACTACCACCGGTATTCCCAGCTCTAACAGCTGAGTGGTAAAGAAAAGGCTACGGCTAAGATTGGTAGCATCTACGATATTAATAATAACATCCGGCTTTTCATTTCTTACGTATGCACTGGTGATGCTTTCTTCTGATGTAAAGGGAGACATGGAATATGCTCCCGGCAGATCTACGGCTGTCAGCTTTTCCTCACCATCGTAATAATTTTTCTTAATCTGTGCTTCTTTCCTGTCAACAGTAACGCCGGCCCAGTTACCTATTTTTTCGTTGCGCCCTGTGAGGGCATTGAACATTGTGGTTTTTCCACTGTTTGGATTTCCTGTAAGTGCGATTCTCATTTTTAACTCCTCTTCCATATTTGGGTTAGCTTATCCTAACTCCGTTTCTTTAAAAAAGTGAATCCATGATTCACCTTTTAATAACTATTACACTCTTATGGCATTAGCCAGATCTGCATCGATATTGTATCTGGCATCTTTAATGGAAAGTACACAGCTTCTTTTTTTGTTTGCCAATAAAGTAACTGTCTCTCCACTATAACAGCCTAAAGAAAAGAGAAAGCTTTTAAGCTCGTCGTCTTCTGAAATTATATCCTTTATGATGTAGTCTTCTCCTACCTGAACTTCCATCAGACTCATATTATCTCTCACCATTTTGACCTTTCCCTTCAAACTAATTTCGAGTTAGTATATCTTAACCGTCGGTTAGTATAGCCTAACATTCGATATTTGTCAACTATTTTTGTTGTTATCTTCATTTTTTTTTGTTATGATTGTGGAAAAGATGATTAGGAAGTTCAAAAAAGGAGAGTATATGGGTTTCGTACAGCATCGTTCCAATGAATCCGTCGAAGATTATCTGGAAGCTATATTGCAGCTTCAGCAAAAAAATGGCAACGTCAGATCTGTTGACGTTGCAGCTGAGCTTGGCTTTACCAAGGCTAGTGTCAGCGTAGCCATGAAAGGCTTGCGTGAGAAAAACTATGTTACCGTAGCAGATACAGGCAGTATTCATCTGACTGAAGAAGGTCACAAGATTGCCGAGACCATACTGGAGCGTCATACTCTAATCTCCAACTGGCTCATCCAGCT
Organism: Lachnospiraceae bacterium; assembly: GCA_045640725.1. GTDB lineage: Bacteria > Bacillota > Clostridia > Lachnospirales > Lachnospiraceae > RGIG3528. Next base: position 119 of record JAZUFN010000284.1, on the reverse strand, counting down.
GGGAGTCAGCAGGGAAGTGGCTATAGAGGATGCTTGCCGCATAGAACATGATATCAGCGAAGAAACCTTCGAACTGTTAAAAAAACATTGCTTGATGCAGTGAATGTGACAGGGGGACG
>JAZUFN010000283.1:0-7553 GCA_045640725.1 Lachnospiraceae bacterium | reverse complement strand
CATACAGCCTATGACCACTCTTTTCATCCTGGCCTGTAGTATGGCTCCCGCACACATCTGGCAGGGCTCCAAGGTAACATAAATATCACAGTCCTCCAGTCGCCAGTCCCCCATTTTCCGACTGGCTCCTGCTATGGCCGTAAGCTCAGCATGCTTCAAGGTGGATTTTTTGGTATTACGTTCATTAAATCCACGGCCAATGATTTTGCCCTGACAGACTATAACACAGCCTATAGGTACTTCTCCCCTGGCAGCAGCCTTTTGCGCCTCGTGTATGGCCTTTTTCATATACTTTTCATCAATGGTATATTTTCTCATATTTATACGGTGTAATAATTGATGCCTGTGGCAATATTAAAGCCCAGCTTTTTGTATAGGCCTATAGCCGGAGTGTTTTTACTGCTAACCTGCAGATAAATAGGTCCGTCTGAAAAAGCACGGATAAGAGCCTCCATATGCTTTGTTCCATAACCATTATGGCGAAGAGCTTCTGCCACCTCCACCTCATATACGTACATGCCATCCTTGTAAGGCATTATTTTTGCAGAAAAAACTCCCTCTTCCTTGCTCTTAACCAGAATGGCATTTTTCTGCTCTATGTCTGTATCCTCAGAGCTCTTGGTGTCCAGTACTATACAGGACTCTTCGTCTTCCTTGGCAACATTGTTTTCATCAGCCTCTTTTTTGAACATATATTCAGAATAGTCTAAAGCTGCATTTTTACTCATGTCCAGAGCTTTACTGATAACAGATGTCTGATCGGCCGTCATATAGATTTTTTGAACATTCTTCTTTTTAAGGCTCTTGGACACAGCTTTTGCAAAAGCATCAATCCGACCACACTGGGCCTTTTCAGTCTTTAGCCTGTCCACACTGTCCGGGTCCAGAGCTACTTCTGCACTTCCGTCTCCCATAAGAAAAACATCCGCTGATAGCTTGCCTTTTACAGCCTTGTATTCATCTTCATTTGTAAGAATCAGTTTCATTTTAAAGCCTCTTCTAGTACTAATATCACTTATATTTATGAAAGGGCATCTGCCAGATCCGCAAACTGTTGTAAATTCAGCGCCTCTCCCCTTATGGTGTCCGGAAGTCCCAGCTTTTGCAGAGCTTCTAAGAGCTGCTGTTTGCTGATACGGTCTCCCAGTTCGTTGTTTACACTGTTGGTGAGTGTCTTTCTACGGTGATTGAAGGATGCACGGATAAGCGCAAACATCAACTTTTCATCCTTTACCTTTACAGGCTTCTCCTTATGACACTTAAGCCTTATAACTGCCGATCCTACTCCCGGACGCGGCATAAAGCAATTTGGTGGCACATTGGCCGCAATGTACGGCTCTGAATAGTACTGCACCGCCAGAGACAAGGCTCCGTATTCCTTGGTGCCCGGCTTGCTCTGCATACGTTCTGCCACCTCAGCCTGTACCATTACCGTAATAGATTCAATGGGAAGACCTTCCTCTAAAAGTCGCATGATAATGGGGGTGGTGATATAGTATGGCAGATTAGCCACTACTTTAATGGGCTTACCTGCATTTCGCTCTTCCACCAGTTTTTTTATATCAAATTTCATTATATCCCGGTTGATGACCGTAACATTATCATAGCCCACCAGGGTATCCTCTGTCAAAATAGGGATAAGATTCGTATCTATCTCCACAGCTACCACTTCTCTGGCGGCTTCTGACAGGAACTGGGTAAGAGTCCCGATACCGGGACCGATTTCCAGCACAAAGTCTTCTTTTGTCACCTCGGCAGCAGCAACTATTTTTTCAGTCACGTGGGAATCGATAAGGAAATTCTGCCCGAACTGCTTTCTGAAGGTGTACTGATATTTATTAAGGATGGCAATTGTTTCTTTTGGATCAACCAGATATGCCATAAAACCTCCTTGCATTCTCTGATGTTTTTTCTATTACTGTATCGGGATTTACTCCCTTAATTCCGGCTATCTCCTCTACAACGTAACGAAGATTACGGGAGTCGTTTCTGCTACCCCTGTAAGGCTCAGGTGCCAGATAAGGGCTGTCCGTCTCCAGCAAAATATTACTCAGAGGTACTTTTTCTACTGTTTCCTTAAGCTTTTTACTGTTTTTAAAGGTAACTACTCCACCTACTCCCAGGAAACATCCCATTTTTACCAGTTCTGCAGCTATCTCCGGGCTGTAGGAATAGCAGTGCACATCTACCAGCGGGTGGTCTCCGGTACAGAAATCTTTCAGCATATTGAGAGTATCCTCTGCTGCATCTCTTGAATGGATAACTACATTTTTCATTAGCTTTTTTGCCATAGCCAGCTGGTCGGAAAAGCACTTTATCTGGCTTTCTTTTGTGTCCGCACCATAGTAATAATCCAGTCCGATTTCTCCGAGAGCTCGACACTTGGGATGCTTAAGCATCTCTTCCAGCTCTGTTTTTACATCTTCTCCCCACTGCTCTGCATACTCAGGATGCAGTCCGCAGCTGGCATATATAAAATCATATTTTTCCGAAAGAATAATGGCATCACGACAGCCTCTCATAGATGCTCCGGAATTCACTACATAGTCTACGCCGGCTTTTTCCAGGCTTTCAAGCACTTGATATCTGTCTTCCGCAAATCTCTCATCGTCATAATGAGCATGTGTATCAAAAATCATCTAATACTCCTAATTATCCACTATCTCACAATCCACTATATCATTTTTAACATGGTTTGGCAAATACAGAGTAAAAAAATAAGCCGTGATACATAATGGCACCTCGGGGAGCCTGCCACAAACAAATGGCATCTCTTAGTGCTGCTTCATTCCTGACCTGACACGGTTCGTGAGCATCTGCTCGACAGGGCCGAAGCGCCATTACATTCCACGACTTAATCTTAACTTTATCGTACGAACACGAATTATATCCTGCTTTATACTTTTAGTCAAGTTTTTTAATGATTTGTCCCTCTAAATATATCTATATCTGTAAATGTATGTTATAATCCAGTCAAAATGTTAAGTCATAGCGACTATTTACACAGGGGGCCCGGATGAAATTAAAGTTTTCAAAGGATAAATTATTTATTCCTACTACAATATTCACCTTTTTTTATTTAACCCTATTGGCCGTTTTGGAGTGTCTGGCTTATAAAAAGAAGGGGATTTTTTCTGTCATTTCCGCCAGGCTCTGGCTCTTTACCGGCATCTTTCTGATAGTGGCTTTCTTGGCCTTTACAGGCTTTAATATGTATAGGGATATCAGAAAAAAGTCCATTTTCCTTATCATCGGTATACTGGTACCCGCCATATTTCTTCTCTTTTTCATTGGCAATGTGCGCTATTCCGATATCAACCCCGACGCTACTCAGCAGCTGGCAGCAGGACTGGATGCTCTAAAAACTCCTGACTTTAACTATACCGGAAAAGCCTTTTTGGGCTATGCAGCCCGACAGTTTGTCATAGGCGCCTTGCCGGCTTTTGTTTTTGGCAGAAGCATCTTTACCCTTCATCTGGGCTTTGCCTATCCTTTTATCATCGGTTTTCTGCTCCTCTTCTTTTCTGTCAGAAAATGGCTGGTAGACAAGGACCTGCCGGAGCATTGGGCTTTGATTCCTGTATATTCCATTCTTGGTTTTCGATTTATAGCAGAGTATTATATGAATTTTGAACAGGCTATCACTCCTGTTGCTCTTACCATGATAGCCTTGGCCTTATTTATAAGGCTCACTCTGGAGCAAGATATTATTACTATCATAGCCATGGCTTGGACAGTGAACCTTCTATGCAATTCATATACTCCGTCTGTAGCATCACTGGGCCTTCTGATTGCTGCTTTCGGTGTGCTTATCATCATGCTTTTTTATAGTCAAAAAAAGCAAAAGGGCCATATAGTTAAATCTTTCCCTATGGAAAAATGGTGTGCTGTCTGCTCCTCCCTTTGTTTTATCTTGTATTCAGCATCCATGTTTTTCTTTACGACCCTGGGTGAGCGCCAGGACCGTCTTAATTCCTTCAGAGACGATGTCAAGCTATTCGATCTGATTACTAAAAGCTGGCTGGAGTTTTTCTTTGATTTAAACGTACATTTCCTGGGCATATTTATGCTGATTATCATTGCCTATATACTGCTCTCCCTTACCTTCAGATTGACTTTGTGGGATGTTATGGTATCTTGCTGGGTGCTGGGTGTCATTGTTTTCGCCAATCTTATGAAAGGCTATACTACCTATCAGGCCAGCTGGATCATGCAGCGTAATATGATTATTATTCCGGTTGTGACAGTAGCTGTTTTCTTTGCTATAGCCCGTTTCTTAAGCAAGCATTCATTTAGCATCAGAAGAGGCTACCAGATAGGATGGATGACATTTATGATGCTTTTAGCCCTTTATGGCTTTGGTCAGCCTCATCAGTCCTTTACCTACTTTAATTATATTCAGTCTTTAAAGTACATGTATTCATATATGGAAGACTCTATGAAGGAGCAAAATATAAAGCCTGAGGATAAGTTCACCCTGATTTTATATACCGACAGCAATTTGGAAAATAATGTGGTCTGCTATGCAGCTTTCTTTTATCCCAATGCAACCACAGTGGTAAAAAAATACAATGATCCCGATCTTCCTATCAAATGTAATACACCGATTTTCTATTTTTCCACCAATAAAGACGTAAAAGCCATGAAAGACGCAAAGCCCGCTTCCAGAACATATAAAAACCCCCGTTACAAAACGGAACATACCTGGTACAGGGTTATAGCAGAATATCAGGATTAGGAGCAGATAATGAGTACAAAGGAAAACAATATTACATTAATAGGTATGCCGGGTGTAGGCAAATCCACTGTAGGTGTTATTTTAGCCAAGGAATTGGGGCTTGAATTTATAGATACTGACCTCCTTATACAAAAGCAGGAAGACCGACTTCTAAAGGATATCATAAGTGAAGATGGTATCGATGGCTTCCTTGCCGTGGAGGCTGGCGTAATTTCCGGTCTCACCTGCGAAAAATCCCTGATTGCCACAGGAGGCAGCGTCATATACAACCACGAGGCCATGAAGCATCTTTTGGATATCAGCCGGGTCATTTATCTATCCCTCCCCTACGAGCAGCTTAAAGACCGCCTGGGAAGCCTTACAATGCGCGGGGTGGTACTTCGTACAGGCCAAGATCTCCGGGCACTTTATAACGAACGCATTCCCCTTTACGAAAAGTATGCGGACATCACAGTCTCCGAGGTAGGTCTCACTATCGAAGAAACTGTCAATGAAATAATTAAGAAGCTTAAATAGTCTTACCAAATAAATGGACGTTTCTGATAGCTCATTTAAAAGCTATCGGAAACGTCCCTTTGTCAATTGTTACTTCTTTATTTTTGAATAATCTTTTCGCCGTCCTGACCTGTCATGGTCACATTCTTAACATCAACATTCTTAACGCCATTAAAGTAGAGTCCCAGCTTTCGCTGTTTTTCAATGTCACACATCATAGCCGGGAAGCCTTCTGTAGCGTCTTCCTTAAAGGTAAAGGATACATTATCTATGGTAATACGCTCAATAGGCATTTCCGGCAAGCCGTAGAAAAAGCCTGCAGCCCATTCACAATCTGTACATTCCATATCCCTAAATAAGAAATTACCCAGATATGGCGTCCTGTCATCCACAGGAAGAGCTGTTTTCTGCTGTACATACTCACTCTTGCCATCCGGATCGCAGAAATAGAACATATTGGTCACCAGCGGACATTTTACATTGTCCATACGAATATTAGAGAATTCTACTCCATCTACTATAGCCTCATTACCACGGCCACGTCTGGTCTTGATACGAAGTCCTCTGTCGGTATGGCTGAAATAGCACTGGGAAACAGTCAGACTTTTAATACCTGCGCCCATTTCTGAGCCAAGCACCACTCCACCGTGGGCATACTCCATCAGGCAGTTTCTAATAACATGATTGGTAGCAGGAGTCTTATACTTCTGTCCCATGTACATTTTGCCGGACTTTATAGCTATTGCATCATCACCCACAGAGAATCTGATGCCTACATACCTGACATCATCGCAGGATTCGGGGTCTGATCCATCAGTATTTGGTGAATTGGCAGGAGCATTAACTACTATATCGTAAAAGTATATATGCTGTGAGAAAAATGGATGCAGATTCCATGCGGCGGAATTCTGTCCTGTAACGCCATGGAATACAACATTTTCACAATTGTTCAAAAATACCAGCTTGGGTCTGGCTACAGGACGTCCCTTGGGGAAATCCCACCAAGTACTGTTATTGGCATTTCCGTCAATAACACCCAGACCGACTACTTTAATATTCTTCGCATAGTAGGCGCTTACAAAGCTCTGAGAATGTGGGTAAGGATCTCCTTCCCAGGATGATATCTGCACCATCTCGCCTGTCGTGGGATCTGCAATCTCCCCCGGCAGTGTAGGATAGTGGGACTCATCAATATCTCCCAAAATAGTGGCCCCTTCACACAGCTCCAGAGTCATATCGCTCTTAAGCATAAGTGGCCCTGTATAATAAGTGCCTGCAGGCACCTGTACTCTGCCATTGGTAGGACAGCACATAATTGCCATCTGCAGAGCCATTTTATCATTGGTCACGCCGTCACCCTTGGCACCAAAATCCTTTACTGAAATACATGCGGCCTCTCCATCTGTGGTAAAGCTTTTTGCAGTCTCCTTGCCGCCATAGATGATGGAAACCTTATATTCAGTGGCAGGTGTAAGATTATACAAAGAAAAAACATTCTTCTTGCAATCCTCTACCTTTTCGCCATTCAGAAGCACTGCGTACTCCTCTTTTGAATAGTAAGGATCATTATTAGCCAGCTCAAAACAAGCTGATACCGATGAGGTAAAAATACAATTAAAATCCATATATCCGTCCTTTACAATGCTGTCTCGTCTATTTTTGAAGATGATGCAAATTCTCTGGGCCCTATACCATATTCAGTAGTAAATGCTCTGTAAAAGCCTGCATAATCTCTGAAGCCACACTGGGTATAAACATCATAAGGCTTTTCCCCATTGGCTAGCATCTGTCTGGCAATCTGTACGCGCTTCTTCTGAATATATCTGTACACACCGGTGCCCATCTGTTTTCTAAACTCATGAGAAAGATGATACTTGCTGACATAAAGCTTTTCTGCAATATCTTCCAAGGATAATTGCTCGCTATAATGAGCATTAATATAGTCTATAATGTCTGTGATAAGCTTACTACCACCATCCTGCTCTTTTTCCACAGGCTTATCCATCTCAGATAAACGATTTAAAAGTACCAGTAAACGAGAAATCAGCGCTGTCTCCATAACATCCACACCAAAGCCCGTAGTATCTGATTCGTTATAAATCTCATCCATAAGCTTTTTTATCTCTGACTTATACTCTGCCGGTATACGTAGCTGATTGCAGTAGCTGGGACGCTCTTTATCCAGGCATCTACCCAGATTAGTACTCATCGTGGACAATCTGGTAAGCATAGCAGGATCCAGCCAGAGCACGTATCGCTCATATGCATCTGCCTCTTTCTTAATGCTTACCTGATGAAGCTCCATAGGATTCAGAAAAAG
>JAZUFN010000282.1:0-3946 GCA_045640725.1 Lachnospiraceae bacterium | reverse complement strand
ATACCATTTTGATCCTTCATGAGTTAAAGGATAAGCAATACCAGAATAGTCACACTTCTCTAATGAAGCAGCTACACCTTTTTGCATAGGGAATTGATTCTGATACATTCTGCCATTAGAATAGGGTGCAGAAAAATGATTTTTATAGATAAATGTAATTATCATTGAAAGGATATATATGGAAGAAGAAATTAAAAACGAGATTTCAGAAGTGGAAAAAGTTGAAGACACAGAGACAGTAAGCGGAGAGACTGTAGAGACTTTTGTGGAGCAGCCTAAGTCTGATGTATATGATAGCTATAGTAGCAGATACAACAGCTATGATTATAATTCAAATTATAACGCCAGCCCATCCTGCAATCCTCCGGAGCCAAAGAAAAATGAATTCGGAAGATTTATGAAGACATTAGGCTTTGCCTTCTGTTTCGGTATTGTTGCTTCCACAACCTTTTTTGTGGGCATGAAAGTGCTTAAGCATTCCGGTATTGCAGACTATATTTTCTCACCGGTATCTTCCGGTTCATCAGATATCCCTGTTATTCTTCCGGAAAACAGTGCAAAAGGGCTTGTAATATCTTCTACTCAGGCTACAGGTGTGACTGAGTCTGACAGCAATGTTGTAGTAGAAGTGGTTAAGAAAAATATGAGTTGCACGGTAGGGATTAATTGTACTTTTGTTACTGTTCAGAACTATTTTGGACAGAGAAAAGAGTATACTACCTCAGGCAGCGGCACAGGCTTTATTGTTGGTTCCAATGAGACAGAGCTTCTTATTGCTACCAATAATCATGTTGTGGAAGGCGCCAAGACAGTTCAGATAGTATTTTCCGATGACAATCAGGTAGATGCTGCAGTACGAGCTACAGACCCCAATTACGATCTGGCTATAGTGTCTGTACCATTGGATAGCATATCAAAAGAAACTATGGATAGCATTACAGTAGCCAATCTGGGCTCATCCGATGATATTCAGGTGGGTCAGATGGTAATAGCTATCGGTAATGCACTGGGGTATGGTCAGTCTGTTACTGTAGGTTATTTGTCAGCTAAGGATCGTGCTGTTACTATCGATGGCAATACCAAAAAGCTGCTTCAGACAGATGCAGCTATCAACGGTGGTAATTCCGGTGGCCCCCTTTTCAATATATACGGAGAGGTTATAGGCATCAATTGCGCCAAGTATTCAGATACTTCTGTAGAAGGTATGTGCTTTGCTATTCCTATTTCCGTTGCTATACCTATCCTTCAGGATCTCATGACCAAGGAAGTAGTCACAGAGGCTGAGCAGGGTTATTTAGGAGTCAGCATTACTACAGTGCCCAGCTCATACATAAAGCTTTACGGCTATCCTGAGGGCATCTATATAAAGAGTATATCTCAGGATGGAGGCGCTGAGAAGGCAGGACTTCTTCCTGCAGATATTATTACAGCCATCAATGGTAATCCGGTTAAGACCAGTGAAGACCTTAAGGAAAATGTTAATTCCTTCAAGTATGGCACTGTTGTCAGTGTTACCTATTACAGATATGACGACATTTCCGGAGAGTGGATTAGCCATACGGTTAATGTTACTCTGACTAAGAAACCTATTGAATAATATATTATTACACAAAAATGGACTGCGGAAGCAGTCCATTTTTATTGCTCAATTTCTTTGAAATATCGCCTATTTAGTTATCCGATTACTCGATTTCTTCGTATCTTATGCCCTTATTGATACAATAGGTAATCATAGCGGAGCCCTTTGGAGCTCTTACCGTAGCATTGCTGTTGATGAGGAGATTATCCGCAATGGATGTAACATTGGCAGTACATGTAAGCTTGATAAGAGTGTTAAAGTTTCTGAAAGCATTTGCCTGAATTGTAGTGATGTTTGCAGGCAGGTCCAGACTGTTCAGGTATGCAATGCCATCGAAGAGATAGGAGGGAACTGTGGTTACATTTTCGCCAAATACAAAATTCTTTACATTACATCCGTTTAATACTGCTCCGGATCCCCAGCCGTTTAGGGTTTGGAAGCCATCGGATGTCAGAGTGACAGTGTTAATGGTAACAGCATTCAGACAGGAAGTGCCAAGCGATGTATCGGAGTTGATTTCCAGGCTGTCGATAACAAGAGCCTTACATCCGCTGAAGGCACTTACTCCGAGAGCCGGAAGCTTTGCAGGGAAGGTGACTTTTTCGAGGGCTGAACAGTCTCTGAATGCATAGTAATCGATAGTTACTACGCTTTCCGGGATAACAACTTCCTTAAGACTTGTCATACCTCTGAATGCATTTGAGTGGATTATGGTAACTGTAGGATCGATGGTGAGCTTCAGAACGTTACAGTTATACCATTCACCTCTATCATAGCTATTGTCATTACGATATTTGTCAGAAGCCAGTATAATATGATTGATAGTAACACCGGAGAATGCAGATCCGTTTATTACCTGATCCTCCAGACGGAGCTCATCGATGACGAGGCTGGTACAATTTTCGAATGCGCCGCTACCGAATTCTGTTATTGCTCCCTGGAATTCTACTTTCGTAAGGCCGGTACATCCCCTGAAACAACGATATGGAATGATATTTACGCCGGCAGGTATTGTAATGGTCTTCAGGCCAGTCATGTTTTCGAAAGCATATTCGCCGAGAATCTTTATATTGCTGCCAAGGGTGACTCCGGTAATCTTATATAATACGCCATTGTCAATGCCGGAATTACGGAAGCCTTTGAAGCGAGCGCAGGTCTCAGGCACAACGATGTGCATTCTCGGGCAGTCGGCAAGAGCAATCAGGTTATTAAAGCAGAAGCCGGTAGCGCTGTCCACTGCACTGCTATAGAAGTGTACATCGTCAATATCGTTACCTTCACTGTCTTTGGAAGGAAGAATAAGCTTAATCTGCTTGGAGCCATCATAAGCCATAATCTTGTCATAACCGGACTGAGTAAAGCCTACGATAGTAGTGTAGCCATCATTTCTGCTGGTGCATACATCACCGGCTTCCAAAGTCACGGAAGCGTCGATTACAGAGAAATCTTTTGGTGTATGAGTCTGCTTTTCGATGATGGTTCTGTCAAATTTCTCGGTATACTTGTAGTCTGTAGCGTTTGTAAATTTTTCTTCAAACATACCGTCAAAGGTCTCATAACCTGAGTACCAAAGGTCGTTATGCTGGAAGCCTGTACCTGATACCCACCAGCCTGTAGATATTACAGGTACAGAGAGATCATTATGTGTATAATCTCCGGAAGCTGTTTTTACAACATTGGTATAGGTACCTGTGAAATAATAGGAAAATGCACCGTCTCTGGCACTGTCCACATCTACCTTGAAGGCTACGATATACTCATTGTAATTATTGTACCAGCCGGTTCCTGAGTAAGTCTTAAGAGCATGCCCCATATAGGTTATCTCACAGAGACTGCTGGGGATAGTCCAGCCTGCAGCCTGCTCCCTGAGCTTGGCTTCGGTGGCTGCCTTCAGCTCATCTTCAAGTGCTGAAGATACGTCTGTCAGATCCTCAACATAGGCATCCAGGCCGGAGACCGTATACTCCATCTCTGTTCTGGTAGGAACCTTGCCAAAACTGTTAAGGCATATCTCTGCCATATCATTTCCGTTGGAGTAGATAATGACTTTAATCTTATCTCCGTTGGATGCATTTTCATAATATGTTGTTCTGTCTCCATCCTTATCAATGAAATAGTAGCGGAAAGAGTAAGGAGTATTGGTGATGGAAAGAGTAGCTCTGCCGGACATACCGTTCGGTGTGATGACAATACCTTCAAAAGGATCGAACTTCTCTACAGGAGTAAGGCCTGAAACAGTATACTCAAAATCATTAAGCTTGATGGATACATTGAATTCCTTTTCGAATTCTGCCAATTTGTCCTCATCCACATCCCATTCGATGCTGACTTTATCACCATTTGAGTACTTGAGATCATTTGAGAGCT
>JAZUFN010000281.1:0-6741 GCA_045640725.1 Lachnospiraceae bacterium | reverse complement strand
TAGAGAGGTCTACGCCCTCTGCCTTCTTGAATTCATCGATAAGGTATCTCATTACCTTCTCATCGAAATCATCACCGCCGAGACGGGTGTTACCTGCTGTTGCAAGTACTTCGATAACGCCATCGCCGATATCAATGATGGAAACATCGAATGTACCACCACCAAGGTCGTATACCATAATCTTCTGCTCTTTCTCATTATCAAGACCATATGCAAGAGCAGCAGCTGTAGGCTCGTTGATAATACGCTTTACATCAAGGCCTGCGATTTTTCCTGCGTCCTTTGTAGCCTGTCTCTGAGAGTCGGTGAAGTATGCAGGAACTGTAATAACAGCCTCTGTAACCTTATCGCCCAGATATGCCTCAGCATCTGACTTAAGCTTCTGAAGAATCATGGCAGAAATCTCCTGAGGAGAGAACTTCTTGTCGTCGATAGATACCTTATAGTCTGTACCCATATGTCTCTTGATAGAAGCAATAGTCTTGTCAGAGTTTGTAACTGCCTGACGCTTTGCAGAATCGCCTACGATTCTCTCGCCTGTCTTTGTGAATGCTACCACAGATGGAGTAGTTCTGTTACCATCAGGATTGGTGATAACTACAGGCTTTCCGCCTTCCATAACTGCTACGCATGAATTAGTTGTTCCTAAATCGATACCAATAATCTTTCCCATTTTATTTATCCTCCATAAAACTTAATTTGCTGTTTTTACCATTGCATGTCTTACAACGGTATCTTTATACATATAACCCTTCTGATATACCTCGACTACAATATTCTCGCCCAGGCTTTCATCCTCCACATGCATTACCGCATTATGAAGATCAGGATTAAATTCTTGGTTCAGGCAGTCCATTTCCTTTACCCCTGCACTGGCAAGCTCTGTAAGCATCTGCTTATAGACCTTATCAATACCCTGAGCAAAAGGAGTGGCTTTTTCTTCTTCCGAAAGAGTTGCCAAACCTCTTTCAAAATTATCAATAACCGGGAGAACCTTTTCAACAATATTTTTTGCTCCCATATCAAACATCATAGCTTTTTCAGCTTCTGTTCTTCTTCTGAAATTTTCAAATTCAGCCATCTGTCGAAGGTTTTTATCCTTAAGCTCGGCAATCATTTCGTCTCTCTTATCGACCTTCTCCTTCTTTTTGAAAAAGCTCTTTTTCTCTACTGTCTCTGTATCCTCAGCTGCTTCTGTAGCCTCTGCTGCTTCCTCATCAGAATCTGTCTCTTCAGCATCGATATTTTCTGTCTCTGCTGCCTCTTCCTCTTTTACGGAATCGTTAACCTCTGTCTCTTTTTCTTCGGTCGCTTCTTTTACTTGCTGTTCCAAATCCTTAGCGTTCAAAAGCCGTCCCTCCTATCTAATTCTTATGTTTTGAGAAAATCTCATCTATTTGTGCTTTAACAGACTGCAAAGCTGATACTACTTTTTCATAGTCCATTCTTTTTGGTCCTACAATACCGAATCTGCCGTGCATACCATCAGGAAGCTCATAGCTGGCTGTAACTACAGAGCACTCACTCATGGCATCAGCGCTCATTTCGTTACCTATATAAACCTGAATAGGATTATCACTTTCCTTTTTCATGATCTCTGTCAGCTCATTCTTATCTTCTATAGCATAAAGGATGTCTGATACTCTATCGTTATCTGTAAGCTCAGGATACTTAAGAATATTGGTGGCTCCGGAAGTATATACTCTCACCTTTTCTTCCTCAGACAATGCCTGAGCAATAGCATCAAGCACTTCATTAACCACTGTACCAAAACCTTCCGCCTGAGTCTTCATACGGGTAATGACCTCCAGATTAATCTCTGAAAGATCCAGCCCCTGTAAGAAGGTATTCAGCATCACATTAAGTTTAAGCATAGTCTCTTTATCAATAGGGCCTTCAGTATGAATCATACGATTCTTAACTACGTTGCCTTCAATAAGAATAACCGCCAGAACTGTATGCTCATCCACATCAGTCAGCTGCACAAATTTAACTTTTTTGCTTCTGTACTGAGGTGTAGTCACCATGGCTGTGTAATTAGTATTGGATGCAAGCAGCTTGGTAGCCGCCTCCAGAAGGCCTTCCATCTTGTCAGTCTTTTCCAGGAACATAGCCTTCATTTTATTAAGCTCTTCGTCTTTTTCCTTAATGACCTGATCCTTTGTCTCCATCATGCGGTCTACATACAATCTGTAGCCCTTATCAGTGGGAATACGACCAGCAGAAGTATGAGGTGAAGTAATATACCCCAGTTCTTCCAGATCACTCATCTCATTTCTGATAGTAGCTGACGAAAGATTCAAATCTGTGTACTTGGAAATAGTACGACTTCCTACCGGCTCACCGGTATCCAGGTAGTTACTTATTATAGCTTTTAAAATGACCCATTTACGTTCATCAAGTTCCATAAGACCATCCTTTCACCCGGTTGCTTTTCTTTTGTTAGCACTCTTTTTGTTGGAGTGCTAATTTGTATGAATGAAATATACCATTAGCACTCTCTTTTGTCAAGTGCTAATACAAACTTTTTTTATCATCTGCTATTATCTCAAGCATCTCTTCTGATTTCATATGGTGTCCCACGGTCACTGCCAGGAACTCTTTGCATATCTGCCCTAGTTCCTCTTCCACGAAGCCCACTACCGTAAAAGCAAAAAGCCTTTCCATAGGGGCGGATACTATGTATTGCATGGTATATACTGTAGATTTACTTATGGTAATAGCATCACTCAGAAAACAGTCGGGACAGAGTACTCCTCCTTTTCTTGCTGAAAACTGCAGCTTTTCATGAATCAGAACAGATGTCTCTTTGCAGCCAACGCACTGGTACACGGATGGCATTTCTCCGTTTTCGGTAAGGAAACGAAGTTCAAAGACAGAACGTATCAAAGTAGGTTCTATCTTTCTTTTTTCCAGGGCTCTAAGGGATGCATAAAGCAAATTCAGTTCCTTTTTGGCCGGGACATTTTCTCTGGTCATAAAAGCAGCGAATTCACAGAAATACATGCCGTAGTACATGGCATCCATATCCTTATAAAGGTCTGCAAAAGAGGTCTTTATATCTGCACCGGACAAGGTATATGAATCCTTTCCTTCTACCACCATATATGTTCCAAAGGAAAAAAGCTGGGTAGACGAAAGCAGCTGAGAAGTAGGACGACGGGAGCCTTTTGCAAAGACTCCTATCTTCCCTTTCTCAGCTGTAAGAATAGTAATTCTTTTATCTACTTCACCTACAGGAAGAGAGCCGATAACCATGCCGGTTACGGTAATTGTGTTAATCATCTTCTCTCCTCCTGTAGTCATTTTTTTATCTTAGCTATAAGTTTTCGTCAGAAAGCGAATCCTTATCATAGCCAAAGGATCTCATCATCTGCTCTGACTCTCTCCAGTCCTTTTTAACCTTAACCCAAAGCTTCAGGTTGACCTTATACTCAAACTGCTTTTCTATCTCGAGTCTGGCCTCTGTACCAATCTTTTTAAGCGTAGCTCCCTTGGCTCCAATTATAATACCCTTATGAGATTCTCTCTCGCAGTTCAGTGTAGCCTCGATATCTACTACCAGTTCGCCTGATGAATTGGTACGTTCTTTCATTTTTTCAATGGTAACCGCAATGCCGTGAGGCACTTCGTCCCCCAGATTCCTTAACGCCTTTTCACGGACAATCTCTGCCGCAATTTCGCGCTCTGTCTGATCAGTAACGGTATCCTCATCATAATAAAGGGGTCCATAGGGCAGATGGTCAAATATTGATTGCATAAGCTCATCTGTTCCTCTCTTATGCTTAGCCGAGATAGGAACAATGGCACTGAACTTAAATTCTTTGGAATAAGTCTCTATGCACTCGTAAATCTTTTGCTTCTTAGACTTGTCCGGGTCTTCCTTCACACAGTCTGTCTTTGTAACAACAAGAATAACCGGCTTACCGGCACGGTAGAGAGACTCAATAATGGTTCTTTCACCGGTACCGATATAATTGGTAACTTCCACCAGCCAGAGAATGACATCTACATCATGAAGTGTGCTTTCGGACACCTTCATCATGTAGTCTCCCATCTTGTTTTTACTTTTATGAATCCCCGGCGTATCCAGAAATACAATCTGTCCTCTATCATCAGTATATACTGTTTTTATACGATTTCTGGTAGTCTGGGGCTTATTGGAAGTGATAGCAATCTTCTGCCCTATTAATGCATTCATAAGAGTGGACTTACCTACATTAGGACGTCCGATAATAGTTACATATCCTGATTTTGTTTTTTCTTCCATTTATTATCCTTTATTAACCCATAATATTTCTAATGTTGTCAAAAAGGTCAGCACATGTCTCGATATTACTGCTGGCACCTACTGTACAAATACAGTTCTGATCCTTAATGGTCTGAAGCATCTTAGCACAATTTCTAATATCCTCTGCTGTACAGTTACGTGCCTGGTCTCTGCTTATCTGAAGTTCTTCCAGCGAGCGCTTACTCAGATAAAGTCCAAATGATCTGGCTCCTTCCATACGAGGTGTCAGCGGAGTATCTATGCCACCAAAGCAGCCCAGTACAGCCTTAGTCATTTCTCTGTCATCAGCCTGGAAATTCTCAGCTACTGTTGCCAACTGATCAAAAACATCCACTGTATTTTTAAGATTAGGATCCCTGTAAGAAGTAGCCGTAACAATACCTGTATAAGGAGATACACTTAAAGAAGCACCATATGCACCGCCTTTTACTCTTACCTCATTCCAGAGATAGCCGTAAGAGAGTATGGAGCGAAGCACCAGGAAGGCTCCGCTAAACGGAATACCGGCTTTGCTGAAATTGCCTGCCTTTACCACATACTGCACCTGGCCCGGAGTCTTAAGGCCTTCATTTTTCTTAATCGGAACAAGCTTCATGCTGTCCTCATATTTTGCATCAGAGAAAGAAGAAATCAGACTCGCCACCAGTCTCTTTGCCAGCTGTAAGCCTTTCTCATCACAAGTAAGTGAAACAAGCATATTCTCCTTGGTAAAAATGCGTTCAGCGGTCTGTCTAAGCTTTTCAGATATTTCATTCTTCTTTTCTTCAAAATTATCCGTCAGATTTTTTATAAAATCATAGTAGGCCACACCGCCTACAAGGTCATTAAAAACGCCATCCTCTGTAAGGTATGCGTTAACACGCTTGCTGGCAACACTGGTACCACTGCTCAAAAATCCACTCTCCAGATTGCCTTTTACCATCATAAGGATTTCCTTAAGTCGCTTGGAATCTGTAAAAATCGTACGAAGAACCGTTTCCTCAAGTAGCTTAAAGCCTTCCTCCATCTCAGGGTACATCACCTTAAGGTCAGCATCAAAATTCGGATGCAGTACTGTTGGCTCCTTAACATTGGTAAATGAGCCCACCCCTACATCGATACCACCGGTATGAAAATTGGTCTCATCCGACAGATCTCTGTAAGAATAATTTTGCGTGTCCATCATTCCCATCACATCAGATAGCAGACCTATGTATGGAACATCTGCGCCATCCACTTTTTTTGCGTCAAAATGAAGATGCGCATATAAAATCTCATTTGTGTCGTAATTATGCCATACCACATTAGGCATGTCCGAAAAAGGCTGCTCATTTTTCGCCGGCTTTGTAAACTTTTCTATATCATCAATAGAAAGAAGTGGAATAGTTGCCAGCTCTTCCGGAGTATTTTCCTCACTCTGGTATGCCTTAAGCGCCATTGTGTCATCTACCAGCTTTTGAATCTCGGCCGGTGATAAAGAAGCTTTATATGCAGCAAGCTTATCTTTTACCGCCTGATCCTTGGCAGCATTCAGCCCTACTTTAGGCTCAAAGGTTATAAGTACGCCATGATTAGGATTCAGGAAATATTTATCAATGATTCCTTCAAAATAATCTGTATCTATTTTTTCTCTGATTGCCTTATATGCATCATTTAGCTTCAGGCAATCGAAAGGACGCTGGTCATCATACAGCCAGGTGGAAAATACCGTAATAATATAAACAAGCCCCTTTGGCATACGACCAAAGTCTGCTTCCTTATACCTGAATTCCTGAGAATTAAGTGCAGCGGTAAGGGATTTTTTATCTATGCCATCCTTCACCAGTGCTGACAGCTCTCTTTTAAGGATGCTCATGAATTGCTCTTTTTGGCCCTTCTCTGAATTTTTTACGGTAATTGAGAAAAATGGCTGCATATAGTCCGAATTGTATCCTGAGAAAACATCATCCCCCAAATCGGCATCCAGCAAAGCCTGGGTAACAGGTGCTCCCGGTGCGCCAAAAAGGACATAATCCAAAAGCTCAAAAGCAATACCTTTTTCGATATCGTCATTTGCCGCGCCCATTACGCCGTAGGTATAATAAACACCTCTGCCGTCTTCCGGTGCTTCATCTACAGAATAGTATTCGCTATACTCCTTCACCTTACCAAAAGCCTTCTGTTCCTTAACTTCAGAGTGAATAGTAATAGCGTCATAATGGGACAAATAATCCCTATCCAGCCATGTGAGGCGCTCCTCCATGTCACAGTCTCCATAAAGGAATATATAGCTGTTAACAGGATGATAATACTTTCTGTGGAAATCGAGATAATTCTCATATGTAAGGTCAGGAATAAAATCCGGATCGCCACCTGACTCTACACCATACTCTGTATCCGGAAAAAGGGCATCTGTAGTAATACGTGACACTAAGCCATCAGGATTGGAGTAAACCCCTTTCATCTCCAAGTCGGATCGTAGCCATGTCGTT
>JAZUFN010000280.1:0-17481 GCA_045640725.1 Lachnospiraceae bacterium | reverse complement strand
CTTAACTACAGAAAGGTCATGTGAAATGAACATGTATGTGAGATTGTGCTTTTCCTTCAGCTCCTGAAGCAGGTTGATAATCTGTGACTGAATGGAAACGTCCAGAGCGGAAACACACTCGTCACATACAACAAACTTAGGATTAACAGCCAGTGCACGAGCGATACAGATACGCTGTCTCTGACCACCGGAGAACTGGTGAGGATATCTGTGAAGCATGTACTCCTGCAGACCACATTTCTCCATAGTATCTACGATATACTCTCTAAGCTCAGGTGATCCATGCTTAAAGAAGCCGTGAGTAACCAGGCCCTCTTCGATAATCTGACCTACTGTAAATCTAGGGTTAAGGCTGGAGTATGGATCCTGGAAAATAATCTGAAGATCCTTTCTCAAGCCACGCATTTCCTTTACTGTAAGACGAGCCAGGTCGATACCGTCATCCAGCATATCTTCATACTTAGCAAATTCCTCGTTGGAAGAATACTTAGCCTTTACAGCATCAAGCTCTTTCTTTAAAGTATCTATCTTGGCACTGATAGCAGTACTCTCGCTCTCAGCCTTCTTATCACCATTGGCTATCTTTCTCTTAAGAGCAATTCTCTTAGCATTTTCCTTATGAATCTCAAGAAGAAGCTTAACGCCCTCTGCATCATCAACAGCCAGGAAGCCGCCAACAATCTTGGCGATGCTGAGTCTCAGCGTGTCCTCTTCGCATCTGGCAATATTAGCCTTCTGCAGCAGATAGAAATCAGCCTTGTCCTCGCCACCAATCTTCTCTATTTCTTTCTCCAGAGAAAGATGAGTCTCTGTAAGCTTATTCAGCTTTTTCTTATACTTGTGAAGATTCTTTAATGTATCCGCAACATAAGCAGGAGCCAGCTCATCTACTGTAGTACCATAGTAAATGGAACTACCTGCTGTCTGTGGATACAACTGCAGTAATACACGACCAAGTGTAGACTTACCACAACCTGACTCACCTACAACACCGATGGTCTCACCTTCATAAATATCCAATGTGATGTCTTCATTTGCTCTTACGTAAAGCTGCTCCTTCTGGAAGATAGAAGACTTTGCAATTGGAAAGTACTTTTTTAAATTAGTTATTGACAGTAATTTCTTTGTGTTCTGCACTCTTTCTCTCCTCCTTTACAGGATAGAAGCATCTGATCTTCTGGTTTTCATTAACTGCAACCAGCTGAGGCTCCTCTTCCAGACATTTCTGTGTAGCGTATTTACATCTTGGTGCGAATTTGCATCCCTTTGGCAGAGCCAGAGGATGAGGTACAGCACCCGGAATAGGCTCAAGTCTGTCACTATCAGTATCAAGTCTGGGAATAGATATCATGAGTCCTTCTGTATATGGATGACTCATTTCTGTTAAATTGAAAATAGCACTGGCAGGTGCCTGCTCAACTACCTGACCACAGTACATAACCGCAACATCATCTGCCATCTCATTGATAACACCAAGGTCATGAGTAATGAAGATAATAGAAGCATTTGTAGTCTTCTTAAGATCATTCATCAGCTTAAGTATCTGAGCCTGAATGGTAACATCAAGAGCTGTTGTAGGCTCGTCTGCAATAAGAATCTTAGGCTTACATGCAAGAGCCATGGCAATCATAACTCGCTGACGCATACCACCGGACAGCTGATGAGGATACTGCTTGATAACAACTTCAGGATTTGGAATCTGAACATCGTACAGCATCTTTATAGCCTGCTCACGAGCCTGCTTTTTGTTCATGCCCTGATGGATTATGAAAGGCTCAGAAAGCTGCCTGCCAATGGAAAATACAGGGTTCAAGCTGGTCATAGGCTCCTGGAAAATAACTGAGATCTCGTTACCTCTGATCTTATTCATCTCAGAAATGGAAAGCTTTGTTAAATCAGTGCCATTGAGAAGTATCTCTCCACTCTCAATGTAGCCGTTGCCGTCCAGCAGCTGCAGAATGCTCATGGCACTTACGGACTTACCGGAACCTGACTCACCTACGATACCTATAGTTTTACCGGGCTCAAGGCTGTATGATACATCATTAACAGCCTTTACTATGCCCTTTTTTGTTTTAAAGAAAGTATGTAAATTTTTAACTTCTAATAATGCCATTTTTCCAGTTCTCCTTATTTATCGTTAGAAGACTTAGGATCCATAACATCACGAAGGGTATCACCAATCGTGTTAATACAAATCGTAGTCAAAACCAGAATTGCTGATGTAAAGATCCACTGCCACCAGAAATTAAGAGCTGTAGTGGCATTACTTGCACGAGACAGCATGTTGCCCCAGCTTGGCTGTGGATAAACAACGCCGAAGCCCAGGAAGGAAAGAGATGTCTCGGTCTGCATGGAGGATGCAAAACTCAGTGTCATATTTACCAGGATAACTGAAATAACATTAGGAAGAATATGCTTAAATGCTATACGTCTACCCTTAACGCCCATTGCCTGAGCAGCTGTAACGTATTCACTCTCTCTGGCTACCAGAATCTGTGCACGGGTAAGTGAACAGAAGCCGGGCCATCCCAAGATACCGAGAACTACCATGAACATTAACAGCTTCTGATTGGTAGAAAGGGCTACCTGAGTAAGCAGTGAATTGGCAATCAGCATGAAAGGATACAAAGGAAGGGAACCAAATACCTCAGCTATACGCATTACCAGAAGATCTACCCAGCCACCTCTGTAACCTGCCAGAAGTCCAAGGGATACACCAATAATAATCTCAATAATAACTGCAATAGCACCGAATGTCATAGTAACACGACCGCCGGCTACTACACGCTCTGCAATGCTGGCACCACTTTCATCAGTACCGAAAAGGAAGCCCTTAAGTCCCCATCTGCCTATCAGGGAACCATCTGAATCTATAGCGTAGTTCTGGAAAGCACCGGTATATATTTTATCAGCTGTAGTCACTGACTTAGGTGTCTCTGCCTGATAATAATGGTCACCACCAAAGGAATAAACATTACCCTGGTCTGTGATGCAGGTGTAATGATATGAACCGGCTGCAACAGATACCACCTTTTCACCGCCCTGAAGCTCAGGAATCTCAATGAAGTCAGCCTGCATATCACCTGTAACAGCAACAGTGCCATCATCCAGTGTGAGGCATATATTGTTGTTGGCAGCAGTAATGGCCACAATCTTTCTGCCATTTAAGTATTCTGACATCTTTACGCCTTCATCAGCGAAATGACCTCTTACTGTATCATAAAGCTTTCTGACGCCGGTAATAATGTTGCTACCGTTCTCGTCTATACCTACCACATAGTTAAGTGTGAAATCAATATCTGCGAAATTGCCTCTGTCAACAAATTTGTCCAGGTTGGAATATGCCTGCTTATTACCCCAAATATAAAGGGTACCATCATTCATAAGAAGGGCAGTAGCCTGATAACCACATACCAGCTTTTTGATGTTGTTTACATCAATCTTGCCATGTTCAATCTCTTCCGGAACAGGCTGGAGATTGGAATTTTCAAGAACTGCCTGTGTAGCACTGTACTGACCAAAACGATTGCTACCCCATCCATAGAAAGTACCATCCTCGCCGATAGCAATAACATGGTCGATACCTGCTGCAATATAGGCAATCTTGGCCTTCTTTACTTCTTCAGGAATCTCACCAACGTCTACACCTGTTGCACCAATGCCTGTCGCGCCCCAGATGTATACCTTGCCGGCATTGGATAAGCCTACGGTAAATCCGCCATAGCCATCGATCATCTTGATGTCGTTCTTAAGCTCAGAGGGAACACTCATCAAATGCTTGTTGGGAGGAAGATTCTTTAATGTAACCTCTGTATAAGCATCGTAGTACTTAGGCATAAAGAGTGGCCCAACAAATACAAAGATAAACATGGACACTACTACAATAACAGAAAATACAGCGAATTTTCTGCTGACAAAACGCTCATAAACCTGACGACCGGGACTTACAATAAGCTCTGAGTCATCCGGTGTTCCCTGATTTTCTTCTTTATCCTTATCAAGGAATAATTTCTTCTCGTACTTTCCACCTAAGAACCAACGGGTAAACCATCTGGCAAGAATGCGGAAAGGATTTTCTTTTTTACGTTTATTATTACTCATTTCCTACTCCTTACTTTGTGATTCTTACTCGTGGGTCTACGATACCGTAACACAAGTCGATAACAATATTACTAAACAAACCAATAAATGTATAAATAACCTCAAGGAACATAATAAGGTCATAATCTGCTGTAAGTACAGACTGGAAGAAAAGCTGTCCCATACCCTTGAAACCAAACATCTGCTCCAGAATCATAGCACCTGAAATAACACCAAAGAAACCACCAACAATAATGGAAACCATAGGAACCAGAGCATTTCTCCAGGCATGAGAGTAAATAACAACCTTTTCCTTAAGTCCCTTTGCTCTGGCTGTTCTGATACAGTCAAGGCTCAAAGCATCAATCATGGATGCTCTGGCAATACGTGTAATAGACGCAAGAGAAGAGAAGGTAAGACAAATTGTAGGCAGGGCTACATGCCACAACTGGTCAAGTATTGCCTTCATACCTGTGTAATTACTACCCGGCGTCTTCATACCCATAACAGGGAACCAGTGCAAAATAGAACAGAATAACAGAATAAACAAAATATAGATAATAAAGCTTGGGGTCGAAAAACCAATCAGCGTGAATCCCTGTATAAAATGGTCAAATCTACTGTTCTTTTTAACAGCACACTTAATACCCAGAGGAATAGTAACAGCAAGTACTGCCAGCTCTGTAATAAGACCCAGTATAAAGGAATTTCGCATTGGCGGTCCTACAACCTCTACAACAGGTGCATTATGCTCGTAGGAAAAACCGAAGTTACCCTGGAGCATGCCATTATAGCTACCATCATATAATGGATAAAGCCCTACCCATCTGAGGTAAAGAACTGCATTATTCTTGGTATCTGTACCGTAAAGTCTCTGATACTTTAAGTATAATTCTTCAAATTTGGCATCAATCTCATCAGCACTCAGACCCTTCTTAATACTCTGCAGCTCTGTTCTGGCATCAGTGTAAGCACGGTTGCCGGGCATCATCTGATACAAGCAGAAAAGTAAAAAGGTAAGCCATATAAATACAATTGCCATGTACAAAAGTCTTTTTGCAATATACCTTGCCATATAAAACCTCTTCCTAAAACGATAATGATAATCTATATAAAGTACAAACTCAATGATTATATCACAAAATCATTGATTTTCATATACTAATTTTCAAAATATTAATTATTTCTAAATTTTTTCTCAAAAAAGAGTCGACTTCTTTATCCTTATACCGATTTAAATCGTGAAAGTATTCGTAAAAAGCAATTAAATCCCTCGGGAGAATTCCCCGAGGGATTTATTATGTTTATAAATTTGAATTACTTGCTAATCCAGTAAATATCAGCGTAATCCTTGATGTAGTACTGTGAGTAGTCATCATAGAGCTTTGGATCAATTGTCAGGTTGTATGAGTAGTCATAAACAGCTGAATTGAAACCTGTAGCGAAGTTAAAGCATGTGTACATAGGTGTACCTGCATAGTAACCATATACAGCAGCCTGATAAAGCTCATCAAGCATAGGAGCGAAGTCGCCAATGTAGTTATATACTGCGAAGCCGGCCTTCTTAATGTTGTCGTTCTCCTTGAAACCTGTCTGAAGGAGGTCTGTGAACTCGTTTTTAGATGTACCGAACCAGTTAAGAACGAGAGGCATGTAGTAGTCATCGCCAACCTTCTCTGTCTTGTACTTACCGTCAACGGACTTGAATGTCTTGTCAGCCTCAGCGATAAGGTCGCCAGGGATCTTCTTGTAACGAACGCCTGACTTGTACTCTGTACCATCAGCTGCATATACCCAGCCATCAGCAACAAGTACTTCGATAGCAGAGTCAGCAGATGTAGCGTAAGCATCAAGAATCATACCCTGCTTAACTGCTTCCTTGTACATCCAAGAACCTGTGTAGTAAGGTCCGTCAACAACACCACCGTAACCGCCTGTGAAGTCCTTCGCGAACTTAGCACGGTCCATACAGAATGCGATAGCCTGACGAACAGCCTGGAACTGAACAGGACCAAAGTCAGCTCTGAAACCAAGCTTACCATAACCTGCACGGCTGTAATGTGTGTAAACTGCTGCGCCGTTAGAGCCATCAGCATACCTAAGTGCTTCATCTGTCTCTTTACCACCGGTAATACCAGCGATAACATCAAGACCACCGTTCTTGAAATCCTCAAGCTGAGTCTCAGCAACGATCTTCTTGTAAACGATCTTCTCGATCTTAGGAGTAACGCCCTCGTAGTTGCCCTTGAAGTAAGGATTCTTTACGAGAACTGCAGTAGCATCTGTCTTATCGAAAGACTTAACGCAGTAAGGACCTGAATAAGGATACTTAGCGAAAGCCTCATCAGAAGTATCTGTAGCTGTAGCCTTGATGATATCTGCTACAACATACTTACCTTCTGCATTCTTCTCATAGAAGTTGTCTGTGAAGTATACACCCTGTCCGTCATCCTTAATGTCAGCCTCGCCACACCAAGCAGCGATGAAGGAAGGACCGAAGGAAGCGTATGTTATATCATAGAAGTAAGGAATGAAATCAGCTGCGATCTGAACAGAGAAAGTATATGTATCAAGAATTCTAAGACCGGATACATACTTAACGCCAGCCTCGCTGTTAGGGCCTGTGTACTTCTGGAAGTCGCTAGCACCAACTACAGTATTTGCAGCGATCTCTCTACCTGAAGCCTGAGTAAATACTGGTGACCAAGCGCTAAGTGTGAAAGCAACATAATCCTTAGCTGTGATAGCAGAACCATCACTGTACTTAAGGTCATCTACGATTGTAATTGTGAATGTCTTGGAGCCGTCAGCATTAATTACTTCCTTGTGGTCCTTAACAACTGTAGGATTCCACTCGTAACCACCCTGTTTGTTCTTGGAAACTGTCTCAAGACCGTCGATGAGGCCATTGATATCGTTATCAGAAGCGCCAGGGCTGGACTTACCGAATGTAGAATAACGGAACTGACCGGAAAGCTCTGTAGAGCTACCAATGATGATATCCTTCTCTGTCTTTGTGGATGTCCAGTCAATCAGAGCATTAGGAACGCTCCAGTATGGGTTTGTAGGGTACTTTGTTGTGCCCTCGATCTTTGAGTTGTAGAGATCATAGTACTCATTGGAGTAAAGAGGAATCTCCGGAAGCATGGAGTTCCAACGTGTAATATAATACTTGAACCAAGCAGCATAAACATCATCAGATGTCTTGTAGCTGCCGGCAGGCTCTGTGTTGTAAACCATTGCCCATGAAAGGAAGTCAAGACCTAAAACAACGTCCTTACCGTCAACAGTAATCATTGCTAATCCTGTATCAGGATCTTCCTTAACGTCAGCGATAGTTGTCTTGGCGCCAACCTTCTCGTAAAGAGCAACATAGTCCTTACCATACTCAAGGCTGTTTGTTAAGAGAACATCCAGCTCGTTCATACCTGTGATTCCTGTACGTGTTGTAACCTCAGGAACGGGAACTGAAGGAACAGGTGTGTTCTGCACATCAGCAGGCTTGGTAGGAACAGGTGTGTTAGTATTCTGGGGCTTAGTACCAGAATCATTGCCACAAGCAGCTAAGGATACTACCATAGTAGCTGCAAGAGCAAGTGAGAAAAACTTTTTTACATTCTTCTTCATAAACTGTCTCCTTTTCATTACTTTTGCGCTTCATATCGCTAAACTGTCGGGGTAAAAAAATTAAGGCTTCCATATCTTTAACACTTTAGTATAGCAATGCTTCAACGCTTTATAATAGAGTGCATTATAGCAAGAAAGAAAATACTTGTCAATTAATTTTTATAATTTGTTATTAAAATATTCATATTTCGCATTTCTTCATTATTATATAACATGCAAAAAAGAGGAGCAGACTTGTCTCCTTCGTCTGCTCCTTTGCATTCATTATTATACCATTTTATATTATATATATCCACTCAAGCCGGTCGCCCCAGATAGAAGCCCTGAAACAAATCCGCTCCAATGGATACCAGATAATCAAATTCTTCTTTTGTTTCTATTCCTTCGGCAATAACTTTTTTACCTCTGGAATGGATACTGTCGATAATCTTCTTACAGTTACCCTTCTTTTCTTCATCCTGATCAATCCCGTGGAGCAATGACCTGTCCAGCTTTACCAGACTGGGCTGCATCATATCCACCATATCCATATCATTGATGCCGGTACCGTAATCATCCAGCGCCAGCTGTGAATCACCTACAGCTGCCACCTTCTTTTTCTTCATAGACTTTTTCTCGTCAAAATAAGGGAATTCCAGAGATTCAATAATCAGTATATCTTTGTCACTGCCAAAATATTCCACATATGATTTTGTTTCTGCACTGGAAAAGCACTCGCAAGGGAATGAATTGACCGACAGTCTCTCCGTATAGCCTCTTAAGAAATACTCCTGCGTGGCTCCCCAAAAAGTAGCCACCTCCAATATATGAAGCTCGTCTCGTTCAGCATATTCATCAATAAGCTGTGACACTGTTTTTCCAATAGGACGCATTAAGGCCTCTCGGGCATACACTGTCTTTCCATCCCTTTGAAAGATAGGCTGGAAAACATAGTCAATTTGAAGTTTTGCCAGGGCCTCCAGTATCTCCGGATCCAGAGGCAGATTCTCAAAATAAATCATCGAGACACCCCTTATTATTATACACGCTTGACGATAATATTTCTATAGTAAATATCGACTATTTATAATAAAGAATAAAGGATTTTTTATAATTTCTTAAGATTTCCTCGGGGATGATTAAGCTTTCAACAGAATAATCCACAAGCTTTAACATAATCTTCCTACAAAGGCTTATTGTAATTGCTGATTAAAAAATCCAATGAGCATATCATAGTACCTTGTACGTTCTTCTTCAGGACTATTATATATCTCATGCTTTGATTTTGGGAAACGCTCCAGTCTTATGCAGGGATTTTTTGTAGCGAATCTGTCCTGCGCGGGATTATCCACCATGGTGTCCAGACCTGCCTGTAACAGCAGACAGGGGATTTTGATTTTCCTTACGTTACGCTGCAGGCGTCTGCATCCGTGTATGCAGGCTACCGCCCATCCGTAAGTCCCTCCATATGTGGAGTATTCCGCCACCTTTTCCCTGAGGCCGAATACGTAATCATATCTGGGGCGGGACTGGCAGCTGCTGGCCTCAAACACATACTTGTGGTCAAAGCCGTGTCTGCCTGCCACATACTCTTTTCTCTTGCAGGCTATAGCAGAGCCGACAATCATTAATGGTATGGCTATTTTCGGCAGATTGCCAAAGTTCATTTTTATCATGGGTGAAGTAAAGACAGCAGCCGTAAACAAATCCGGATAATCCTCCGTCACTGTAGCCGCGATGGCACCTCCCATGGAATGCCCCAATAGAAGCAGAGTCATACCGGGACTGTATTTCTTTACCACAATATCTGTAAAAAGCTTCAAATCGTCACTGTACTCTCTGAATTTTTCCGCATGTACCTTGTCTACTTCTTCTACCAGACGTTGGGAAAATCCATGGCCCAAATGGTCAATAAAATATACGGAAAAGCCTGACTGATAGAGATAGTAAATCATCTCGTCAAATTTGCCCAGAAATTCGCAGTATCCATGGGAAATAACCACAGCTGCCTTTTCCTTAGGATTGTGCGCAAAAGTATAATGAATCTTTCTGTCTTTTATTCCTTGAAAAAAGCCATCCTCATAATGTTCTGCCCGGAAGGCAGCCCCCAAGGACTCATTTTTCAAAGTAAAATCATCTTCTCCCCAATACTTCATATAGCTCCTTACAGCCCTTTGCAAAGCTTCATTGCTCGGTCAGGGTAATTAGTAATAATAGCGTTTATATGTGCCTTAATGGCCATTTTTATATGTTCTTCTTCATTGATGGTCCAGGAATTAATATCCAAAGCACATTCCGCAGCCTGCTGCAGGTATCCCTCGTACTGAATATTGTAGAGGGCGGGATGCAGAGCATTGCCACCATGACTTTTTACGTATAACGGGCAATCTATGGGACCGTCTGCATAGAGGAAGCCTACATATGCCTCCGGCTGAAGCTCGTGAATTTTTACGCAGGAGTAGTGGTTAAAAGAGGAATACAGGACCTTGTCCTCCATTCCCATTTCCCGGGTAAGCTCCAGTACCCTTCTTTCCAGCTCAGGATAAAAGTAGATGCCTGTTTTCAGCTCCACATTTATGGTAAGGCCCGTGGGCTTCAGTAGCTCATATACCTGACGCAAAGTAGGAATATCTGCATGAGCATACTCCGGATGAGTTTTATTGTAGTTATATTTTCTGAGCTCTGCCAGAGTAAAGTCTTTTACCCAGCCATGTCCCTCACTGGTACGGTCGATGGTCTCATCATGAATGACTACAATCTCATCGTCCTTGGTGAGCTGTACATCCAGCTCCACGCCATCAGCTCCCATATCTGCCGCCAGCTTAAAGGCTTCCAAAGTATTTTCCGGAGCATAGCCGGAAGCTCCTCTGTGAGCCCAGATTAATGGCCTTTCTTCAGTTCTTTTAAAACTGTTAAAAATCATACTATCCCCCCTTTTGCAGTTTCTCCTACTTTTTACATCTGGTATCCCGGGAAAACACGGGATCCATAGCATAATCCTGATGGTATACCCACATTTTAGCCCTACCCTTGGCATTTTTATACCAGTTACCGGTAGCTTCATTTATTATGGAAAGCTTTCCTTTTTTGTCCTCCATCTCGAAAAGGAGAATCCTCTTTTTGGGGTGGTCATTTGGACAGTGGCAAGCCATCATAAGGCTGCCGGAAAAGCTGTGGAAAAGCATACCATGGCCGCCGTCAAATGCGTACAGAGGCTCATTTTCCTGTATCCAGGGCCCATATATTTCCTTGCTGGCACTTTTAGCATAACCGACAGCATAAGATGCCCCTTCTGCAAAGCCGGACCAAAGCATCAGTAAATCTCCGTTTTCCGCCCTGTATAGGAAGGGTCCGTCTGTCACCAGAGCTCCGGCACCTGTTTTTTCCACCCAAGGACCATCTGATGCTCTAAAAAGAATGATAGGATCTCCAATAGACTCAGACAGATCCTCGGTCAGTCTGATGGCGCAGATCTGTCCATCACTCACCTGCATCCACTCATGGCAAAATACCAGCCAAGGCTGACCCTCTCTGTCTTCATACAAAGTGCCATCTAAGCACTGCCATCCCTCCGGAGTAAGGGGCTTTTTTGCAAAAGCCCGGAAAGGTCCCCTGGGAGAATCAGCCACCAGAGCCTCACAGCTTCTAAGAGTACCCTCGGCTCTGAAAGAGCTGATCAGATAGTATTTTCCTTTCCATATATGCACTTCCGGAGCCCAGAAATCTCTATTGGCCCAGAAAGTTTTATCCTCAAAACATATGCAGGGCCTGGTCCAATGAACCAGGTCCTCGCTCTCCAGATAGTAAAACACGCCCTGCTTCTGTTCCATATCCGGAAAATGATTACCGTCTATAAACTGAACATAGGTAAAATAATGCCCAGATACCGGATCCGCCAGAATACAAGGATCGCTGATATTTACATCCTTAATGTGGTATGGGTACTTGTTCAAATCCGTGTCTGTGTCTTTGCAGATATACATGTTTTACCTCCTTGTAGTCTGTCACAGGTCGTCTTTCAGTGACAATTTATGAGCTTAGTAGGCTTCCACTTCCCAAAGTGTAATACCATTTTCACAGGTTTTGTTGTGTATAAGGGTTAAGCGGAATTCACGGCCGGTCACAGCATCAAAAGTAATAGTGTGAAGAGCATTGTAATTGCCACGGGCCTCATATAAAGGCGCCTGTTCAGCCACTTTGACCCAAGTATCTCCCTGCTTCACTTCCAGAATAACGCCGGTAAAACGCGAATTGCCGTCTCCCGGATGATCTTTATCATAATTGAAATCAGTACGTTCATCAATAGCAAGTTTGGAAATAGTCTTTTCATCTGTCAAGGTTATGGCAAAAGTCAAGTCGTTGGCACCGTTTTGTGCTGCAAATCTACTACCATAATGCTTACCATCCAAGATATGCTTCTCAGAGTAGGAGGAATTATACACAAGCCCCTTCTCCAGAGTCGCTGTCGCGCCAAAGAAAGCATTACCTGTAGTATCCATAGGTGGTACGGCATGCTCTGCCCCCTGGGTATCCACAATAATCTCGTAGCTTTCCCCCCTCTTGGTGGCAAAAGTAACTCGACCCTTGGCATCCACTGTGGTCTTTACTGTATTGCCGGCTGAGTCCTTAACAGTCAGCGCACCGGCCTCTACTTGTACCGTACAATCCTTGCCCAGGCCTGATGTAATCTTAATCTCAATAGGCAGGCAATTTTTCCAGGTACAGTCAACAGTAAAATCATTCTCAGCCTTGAGGCCCTTAAAGGAGCCATCTGCCCACTCTGTAGGGATAGCAGGTAAAACATTAATGTAGCCCTGATTACTCTGTAAAAGCAGTTCGGTAACAGCTGCAGTAATACCAAAATTGCCATCGATCTGGAAAGGCGGATGTGTGTCCCAGAGATTTAGTAAAATTCTGTTTTTCAAAAGTGAATTCAGCACAGCATATCCATGCTCACCATTGCCCAATCTGGCCCAGGTACATACTCGCTGTGCCATAGCCCAGCCCTGTGCCTCATCGGTGCGGCTCTCCAGCGATACCATAGCAGCCTTGAACCATTCCTCTGTTTCCTTTGAGATGAGGTCCCCCGGGAACAGTCCCAGCAGATGTGAGATGTGTCTGTGACCGTACGGATCAGAGCCCTCAACACTTCCGATATAGGTCTCTGTGTACCACTCCTTTATCTGTCCATCAGCACCTATTTCGATAGGATTCTTAAGGTCTTTAAGAGTGGCCTTCAGTGAATCTACAGTAGTCCGGCTCTCTCCTACGATGCCCGCTGCCTCAATGGTATCTGTAAACAGTTGCCAGATGAGTGTCTGTTCAAAAGTATTTCCGTTGGTACGAGGTCCGTGTTCAGGTGAATATGCCGGTGTGGAAACCAGCTTACCATCAGCATCTCTTACCAGAATCTGCTGGTAGAAAAGGCACTGTTCCTTCATGATAGGATAAATTGTATCCTTTAAAAGCTTCTCATCGCCGGTATATTTGTAATAATCCCAAACATTCTGTATGATCCACGGTACTGAAGCAGGTGACCAGCCCCAGTCAAAGCTCCAGCCCGGACATGTCCAGCCAAATGGTGTACACTGAGTATTGGCAGTAAATCCATTTTCAGGATGATCGGCATCACTTTTTACACCATAATAAATGTCAGCGGTGACTCTGCCGGGCTCACGGAAAGAATCAATATAATTAACCAAAGGCAATGCACATTCCGCCAGATTGGTATTGTATGCAGGCCAGTAGTTCATCTGCAGATTGACATTGATGTGATAGTCAGATGACCAGTCAGAGCCGTTTTTACCTACCCACATACCCTGCAGATTGGCAGGCAGTGTATCACCGCGGGATGATGATAACAAAAGATATCTTCCGTACTGGTACAGTACAGACTCCATGTAGGTCTTTTCAGCTCCTACCAGCTGGTCTTTTTTATACGCATTCACCATGTCATCAGTCATCAAATCACTTTCTTTTTGACCCAGGTCCACTTCCACTCTGTTCATGAATGAAAGCATATCCTGAACATGGGCATAGCGCAATTTGTCATATTCTTTGGATGCTGCACCTTCAACACATTTTTTCACACGTGCTACCACTGCATTCATATCCTCACCTGTACGGTATACGGGATACGCATTTTTGTAGTCGGTAGCCATGCTTAAGTAGATGGTAACGGTGTTGGCAGCAGTTACTGTCAGCTTGCCATCAGTAGCCTGTACAGCGTCGTTTTTGTCTGCAACAGCCCTAAGAAAAGCACCATACAAAAGTCCATTGTCATCCAAAGAGCCGGTCATGGTAATCTCATTACCGACAGCAGCCACCTTGGTATTTCTGGTAGCAGGCTCAGTATTTTCATCAGCCAGCTCAATGCTGAAATTGAGATTGTCACTGCCATCTGCTGTTAAACGTACACAAATAACATTTTCTGCGTAGGATGCGAAATATTCGCGCTTATAGGTAACGTCGTTACACTTATATGAAACGGTTATAATACCGGTGGACAGATTCAATGAACGACTGTATTCTGTCACTTTATCTCCGGACCGGCTACCAAAATCCAGGTAAAGATTGCCAAAAAGCTGATATCCGCCGTAGCCATCCCAGGTACCTGTCAGGCTTTCGCAGAGTTTTTCTGCCTCTTTATTTTTTCCCTCCAGGAAAAGCTGCTGCACCTTTTTCAGGGTCTCTCCATACTTTCCGTTTGCTATAACATTACCGCCGATATATCCCGGACGTGAAGGAGACGGACCACCGGTCCAAAAGCTTTTCTCATTCAGAAGAATACGCTCTTTATCGTATCTGCCCAGCACTGTAGCGCCTACACTGCTGTTACCTATAGGCAGGGAATAGTTTTCCCAATTGGCATATCTGTTACCGCAAGGCTCATCATATTTAATCAGATATTTTATTTCCGGCTCCTCGTAGATTACCACCTGAGTGGGTGTAGGCGACAAGGTCGGAGTATTTGTATTCGTAGGCATTGGTGTCCCCTCTTCTCCCCCCGATACGCTCGGAGTATTGCTGACTGTGTTTCCTGTACTGCCACAAGCCGCAAACAGCACGGTAGAAGCCAGTAGCAAGGCCCACATTCTTTTGTGTTTTCGTAACATTTTTTAACCTCCTCGTAATTTTTGTTTCCGGCTGCAAAAAAGATTTCACAGCCTGTTATGGTACTTCAAAATTACCTTTTCCCGGCTAAAAATAATATATACTCATAGTACGTATTTTAGATAAAAATGTCCGATTATTGCATACTTTATCCTATTATGCTACACTAAAAGTATGTGGAACAATATTGACTTTTCAAAACTAAATATAACCTTTCCTTTCTCTGGATGCAAGGTCTCTGTGATAAATGCCACAAAAGGCGCCCTGCAGTACGATATTCAGGAGCACATGCATTCTTTTTACGAGCTTCACATCATCATAGAGGGCCGAGGCAGTGTGACGGTAGATGATATGGCCCATACCCTTGAAAAAGATCTGTTCTTCTTTACTGCTCCCCATATTACTCACGCCCAGCACACTGACCTATCCTGTCCCATGGCCGAGTACTGCCTGCTACTGGATATAAGCCCCAACAAAAAAAGAAGCGCTGAAGAAATCGCCTTCACCGCGCCTCTTTTAGATCACGATTTTTCTCTGGTCAAGCCCCATCTGGATACCTCCGGCATCACAGGGCTTCTGGACGCTGAGACCTCCCATTCACTTCCCGGCCAGAAAGAACTCCTGACCTCTCTGATCAAATCACTTTTGGTGCTTTTTATCCGAAACCTCAATCGTTTCTCCGTGATGGACATGCAGCCCCCCGTTTCCCACCTGACCACACCGGAGCGCAGAAAGTACATTATCGACAGTCGCATGCAGTTTGATTGTAAAAATGTATCTATATCCTCCCTTGCGAAAGAGCTGGGCATCTCGGAAAAACAGACCTCCCGCTCCATCGTAAAGCTCTACGGCATGAGCTTTTATGACCTTCGCACCCGCGCCCGCCTGGACAACGCCTGCACTCTGCTTTTATCCAAGGATCACTACTCTATACAAACCGTGTCTGAGTGGGTAGGATATGCATCCTTGCTATACTTCGAAAAAGCCTTTAAAGCCCGCTTTCATATGACGCCAACGGACTATCGTAAAAAGTTCGGAGGACCGCAGCACTAATACTCATCCATAAAATTATGTCTGACACCTTTTTGCTTGTATTCGATTACAGTGTCCAGATTTACGTTTTCCACGCTTTTGAATATATTGCCCTCTACGTAGGGATTGGTCTCCTTGAGCTTAGCTATGAGCTTTTTGGTCTCCAGTCTCTTGGAGGCAGTAGTGCCGTCCTCATGGCAGGTAGCGCAGGTCTCCGTAAAGTGGCAGGCACACTGCAAAAAATGCAGGTCGTTGTAGTCTCTCCACTTGCAGATATCCTCTTCTCGCACCAGGTAAAGGGGCCTTATGAGCTCCATACCTTCAAAATTGGTGCTGTGGAGCTTGGGCATCATAGTCTGGATCTGTCCACCGTGAATCATCCCCATTAGGATGGTCTCGATGACATCATCGTAGTGATGTCCCAGAGCGATTTTATTGCAGCCTAGCTCTCTGGCCTTGCTGTAGAGGTGGCCTCTTCTCATCCTGGCACAGAGATAGCAGGGGCTTTTTTCTATAGTATCTACTGCATCAAATATGGTGCTCTCAAAAATAGTCACCGGTATACCCAGCTTTTTAGCATTGCTTTCAATAAGTTTTCTGTTGGCCTCATTGTAGCCCGGATCCATTACCAGAAATGTCAGCTCAAAATCCACCTGTCTGTGTCTCTTTATTTCCTGGAAGAGCTTGGCCATCAGCATGGAGTCCTTACCACCGGAAATGCATACCGCTATGTGGTCGCCTTCCTGTATCAGGCCATAGGTCTTACAGGCCTTGGCAAAGGGAGAAAAAAGCTGCTTGTGGAATTTTTTCCTGATGCTTTCTTCTGCTTTTTGTATACATTCTTCCGGATCGTCATTTTTCATGCTATCTATCAGAAAAGCATTGTAGCCGCCCACCAGGCTGTAACTGTCATATCCCTTTTCTTCCAGCAGCTCAGCCACGTCCTTTGATTTCTCGCCTCGCTGACAGTACAGAACTACTTTTTGGTCCTTATTAATCTTCCCACTCCACAGCTCGTCATCATCAAACCGGGAAAACGGAATATGAACAGCCCCGGGTATAATGCCGTAAATAGTGCTGCCTTCATCTCTTATATCTATCAGCTGCAGGGGCTCATCCGATCTTTTATTGAATTCATCAATCGTTATTTCTTTCATGGATTTTTGTACTCCTATTTTTTCTGCCCCCTATTTTACTATATTTTTTTAATTCTTACCATCAATTTTTCCCTAGTAAAAAAAACGCCGGCCTTAAAGGCCGGCGGCAGACTGTAGACAAACTATATTTTTTATAAGGCAGACATCGTAAGCCTGCTATAATCAGACTTCGGAATTCACTTCCGGAGTCTGAAATGGCGAAAGCAGGCTGCTTTTATAGATATCATGAATATTTATTTATCTGCCAAATCCGATTATGGCTCCTTCCATATCCCTTTTCTCATAGACACATACCTTTACGTCCACATCATAATCCGGATAATCTTCCGTAAATTTCTTATAGGCCATTTTACACTGTCTGGCAGAAATTTCCGCAGGCTTTTCCAGATCTCCTGCAAAAATCCCTGAGCTTATAAGAGGAAAAGCTATGCTGTGCTGCCCGTTTTCCATAAGCACCATAAGGGAATTATAGTATGCTAAGTCGGATCGT
>JAZUFN010000279.1:0-36555 GCA_045640725.1 Lachnospiraceae bacterium | reverse complement strand
ATTTGTGACAAAATTATCAAATATTGGGGATTTATATAATCCTAAGAGCCTTTTCGCACTCTCCAGCCTAAAAAAAGAAGAGTGAACCTATTTCTCTTCACTCTTCCTTTTTACACTTATTCATTCGAAGAAACTTCAGTTATCTTGACATTAGCTGTTACTTCGGTAAGCACCTTCATACCATACATTGTATCAAAAACAACCGGTATGGTCTGGAATTCACCTGCTTCAGTAAACTCTGACAAGTCAATATATGCCCCCAGAGACAGAGCAGTAAGATCTGACAAAGCCTCTCTTGTACCCTGAATCCTAATCATATGCTGGTCGATGGAAACAATATCGGCAGTCAGATTTTTATCAAGGCCTTTGATGGTAATATAGTTGGCAGGAAGTACTTTTTGCTCAGTCTGCTGTCTCTCTACATCTACCTTAATAGCCAATGTGCCGTCATCTACTACAATTATGCTCATAAGTTCTTTATCGATAAGGTCCAGCACATTGATATTGGCTTCAACAGAGGCTGTAGCGCCTTCTACATCAATCTGTTTGGTAATAACAGTAGGAATAAGCTTCAGCTCTTCCCTAAGGCCTGCAACATGCACCTTGGTAGGCTGCACAGATACTCCGGTTATCTCATAATCTTCATGAGGCTGACCCAATAACTCTACATTCACCGTCAGCTCTTTTGTAGCATAAATAAGAGTGTTTACAGTTATGGAATCAGTAGAGATAGCGATCTTATCATCCGGTACTATATCCCCGTTTCCGTCAATAGCTACAGGCTGTACAATAGATGAGAATTCATCATGTCTGTCTGTGGCATTAACAGTGACTATTATATCTTTAATCTTACTAAGCTGAGTTTTGGATCCTGAAACAGTAATCACATTGGGGCTGGCAACATTTGAAGCTACCACATAGCCCTCTCGTGGCTCTCCGTTCACCAGGACCTTCACACGGAATTCTTTTGTCTGAAAATCATCCAATGACAGCTTTACATATTGATTCTGTCCCCTCACAATATCAGCTTCATTAACATTGTAGTTCTTTACTGACACATCGATAGGAACTGTATTGGTGATAGATAGCTTTTCAAAATCCGCTATAGCTATAATATCATCTCTTGTAAGCTTATCGCAGATAGACTTTCTGGCCTGAACTACTACGTCAATGGTCTCTCCGCTCAAAATCTCGGGAATCTTACCGCTTTCCATAATAACGTTCTGATTCTGAATAGTAACAGGAACATTTTTAATGGTAGTCTGAATCACCGGGTCTTCGGTATTTATTACTGCCATCCACATAAGGAAAGCAATAAATACAGAGAGAACCTTCAATAAAAAGTTATGCTTTAATTTTTCCAGGAGTGTCTTGGCTATTTTCATGGCTTTACCTCCTGCTTTGCATTTTTACTTTTTGCTTTCGAATTCTTCTTATTAATTTTGTTCTTTGTCTCATTGAATTTATTATTCAACTTCTTACTCTTGCTCTCATTTTCAGCCTTTGGCACCAGAGACATAAGCACAGAGCGAAGCTCTTCGCCATTGATACCTCGACGAAGCATACCATTTCTGGCAACAGACACTTTACCGGTCTCTTCAGACACAATAAGAACCACTGCATCTGTTACCTCACTGGCACCCAAGCCCGCACGATGACGTGTGCCCAGCTCTTTGGAAATCGTCTTCATATCAGAAAGCGGCAAATAACATGTAGCTGATGTAATTCGATTGCCTCTGATAATCACTGCACCATCATGAAGGGGCGTATTATGTTCAAAGATATTGATAAGAAGTCCGGCTGATACCAAGCCATCAACATTTATTCCTGTACTTTCAAATTCACCTAAAGGAATATTCTGCTCTATAACAATAAGTGCGCCTGTTTTCACTGCACCCATTTTAAAGCAGGCTTCCACCAGCTCATCCACCGTGTTTTCAGAAAAATCGTTAATCTTCTCCTTTGAATCGGAGAAAAGCCCAAGATTCATAAACTTACGTCCGCCCAAGCTTTCCAGTACTCGTCTGAGCTCCGGCTGAAACAGGATAATCAAGGCTGTAATACCTACGCCGATAGTATTCTTAAATATCCAAAGAATAACATCCAGCTGCAGGAAAGACGCTACCGCCCAAAAAAACACCAGCACAACAAGTCCCTTAACGATGACCCAGGCTCTTGTGTTTTTAATCCACTTTACTACATAGTAGATAAGTAAAGCTACAATGATTATTTCCACAAAATCCAGAATCTCCATCTTGGGGAAGTGCAACCAGGATACTATTTTTTCAATTGAGGCCGCTACATCACCGAACATAGTTTTTCTACTTTTCCTCTCCTACCTTCTCATCTTTTGATTCCTGATTATCCCCACTGTAATCGTCTGCTTCACCTACTAATTCAGAATCATTAAAATCAAAGCCATTATCCATATACTGTTCTTCGTCATCCATAATCTTGGACACCGCATCACTGATTGACTTACTTTCTTCCCTCTGGGCTTCTTCCTGTCTCTTCTTCTCTTTTAAGGTCATGAACTTCACGAAGCGATCCGGAATCTCTACATCAATCTTGGGCACTGCCTTAACATAGTAGTAATACTCATCATCCTGGAACTGAAGATTTTGTGCCTTTGTGTAATTAAGCAACAACATGAAAAATTGAACCACAAAGAGTATCAAGGTAGATAGAATAGTACCTACTATGATTTTGCCCATGTCTGCTATCATGTTAAATTTTAGAACAGAGATAAAATAACAATTCAGCATGGTCAGACATCCGGTTAAAATATCCAGCTCCATTACGAACTCATATTTCAGCTTTTTGACCAACCACATAACTATAATAACCACTGCAAATGCCACAATGGTATAAACCATCTGCTTGTTAGAC
This sequence comes from Lachnospiraceae bacterium, assembly GCA_045640725.1. GTDB lineage: Bacteria > Bacillota > Clostridia > Lachnospirales > Lachnospiraceae > RGIG3528. Next base: position 33,666 of record JAZUFN010000279.1, on the reverse strand, counting down.
ATAATACCGTCCAACACCTTAAGATAAGTGGCCAGAGCATCATCTGCCGTAGAAATCTTAGCATCTGCAGCTACTCCGTTCATTACACCCATGACATAATAAAGAATCACACCTACAGCTGCCGGGAAAATAGCCATAGGCCCGGCTGTAAGCCCCATAAACATGGGAATAAAATAATGCAGATTGACTCTCATAAGCAGAGGGATTGCCACCAGCGCATATGCGCACTTGCCTGAAAAACGAGCAGCAAAGCAATAGAGAACAATCATTATTATTAAAAGCAGCAAAGCCAGAAGCGGTGAAGCTACATATATCTCATATACTGTCACCAGCATGAAAAGCAAAGTGGTGACAATAAGCGGAAGAATAGCTCCTGCCAGACCAAACCCGACTTTTATAATTCCCTTATTCATGACAGAGGCATAGTTTATAGCCTTTGTAAGCTCATTATACGCTATAAATGTAAGGAAAAATTTGAATACAAAATCGAAAATCTTTTGATATCTCTGATATATTTCTCTTACTATTTTTCTAAAAATAAGAATATTAGTAATAATCATTTGCTCTCTTCCTCCTCGTAAAAGCTCCTCATACGCCTCAGCATCTTAAAGTATTTTGCCAGCTTGTTACGGGAAGCATTGTAGTGAAGGAGACAGAAAATCGTAGTACCGCCAATGTAAACAGTCAGGACAATAACATAATAACCTAAAGCAGTCATGGCCATACCCACAAAGTCCAATTTAACCGCTTCTTTTATAAGATAGTCCAGCTGAGAGGCCAGATACAGGGCTACAATTAATATATAGCCCAAAGTAACTGTTACAAAAGACCTCAGAATCTGAATACGGATATAGTCGGATCTGAAGTACTTGGACAGTTTTACATCCTCGCGGCCCTCATTTTCTTCGTACATATTGATTTGTGACATCAATCTGACTTTACGTTTATTAATCATTATAATTCCCTTTAAGGTTCCTTACATGTTTTCAAGCATAGCCTTGACTTCTGCTGCCAATGCTTTGGATTTCACTTCTGCATCCTGAAGATCTGTACCCTTAACACCGAAGTAGAGCTTGATTTTAGGCTCTGTGCCGGATGGGCGTACGCAGAGGTAAGAATTGTTTTCCAGCTCGTAGTAAAGAACATTTGAGCTTGGAAGACCGGTAGATCCGGTAATATTTCCGGAAGGGAGCTCTGTTCTGGTATCAGCCTTGTAATCACTGACTGCAAGAGTCTTAAGACCACAGATTTCCTTGATAGGATTCTTTCTCAGTGTCTCCATAATCTCTGCAATCTTGGCCAAACCTGAGATACCCTTCATGGTAACGGACACAATATCATCCTTGTAGTAGCCATAACGCTCATAGAGCTCCAGCATAGCATCCCAAAGAGTCATATTTTTTGTCTTGTAATAAGCTGCTGCTTCGCAAAGAGCCATTGTAGCCACAACAGCATCCTTATCACGAGCGTGGTCACCGATAAGGCAGCCATAGCTCTCCTCAAAGCCAAAGAGGTAAGTACCCTTGCCCTGCTCTTCGAACTCTCTCATTTTACCGCCGATAAACTTGAATCCTGTAAGAACTTCAATAAAGTTTACCTTGTAGTAAGCGGCAATAGCCTTGGCCATATCAGTAGAAACGATGGTGGAAATCAATGCGCCATCCTCAGGCAGCTTACCGCCGTGTTTCTCTTTCATGGACATTATTTCATAGTCAGCCAGGAGACAGCCGGACATATTACCTGTCAGGGAAATATAGTCATTGGTACGGGTATCCTTTACATATACCCCCAGTCTGTCAGCATCGGGATCGTTGGCAAGTACCAGATCAGCGTCCACCTCACGAGCCAGCTTAAGGCCCAGTGTGAAGGTTTCCTTAGCTTCAGGATTTGGATAGTCTACTGTAGGGAAATTACCGTCAGGAAGCTCCTGCTCAGGTACTACATATACATTTTCAAAGCCAATCTCTTTAAGGATACGGCGAACAGGTACATTACCTGTACCATGGAGCGGTGTATATACAATCTTAAGATCCTTGGCACAAGCCTTGATAGCCTCAGGACGAAGAACCAGCTTCTGAAGAATAGCGGAATAGCTGTCATCCAGATCCGGTCCGATTACTTCATAGAGACCTGCGGAAACAGCTGCTGCCTTATCCATGGTCTTCACTGTAGCATAATTGGTAACATTGGCAACTTCTTTAAGAATCTCCACATCATGAGGAGGAATAATCTGTGCACCATCCTCCCAGTATACTTTATATCCATTGTATTCCGGCGGATTGTGGGATGCAGTGATATTGATACCTGCTATTGCTTTAAAGTAACGCACAGCATAGGAAAGCATAGGTGTGGGATGAAGAGTGGAAAAAACATATGCCTTGATACCGTTGGCAGCAAGACACAAAGCAGCCTCATCTGCGAATTCAGGTGACATACGTCTGGAGTCATAAGAAATAGCTACGCCCTTCTTCTGTCCTCCCATGCGAATAATATAATTGGCCAGGCCCTGTGTAGCCTTACGCACAGTATAAACGTTCATTCGATTGGTACCTGCGCCAATAATGCCGCGAAGGCCACCTGTACCGAATTCAAGGTCCTGATAAAAGCGCTCTTTTATCTCATTGTCATCATTTGCAATGCTCTTAAGCTCAGCTTTGGTTGCATCATCAAAATACGGATTGCTAAGCCATTCCTCATAATTCTTCTTGTAATCTGCCATTAGTAGTACTCCTTTATATACAGTGCAAAGCACTTTTCTAGCTAATAAATTTATCCTGCTGCTGTAGGGGTAGGTGTCAGTGTCGGCTCCACAGTCGGTGTCAGCTCCGGTGACGGTGTAGGCTCAGGAGTCGGTGTAGGCTCGGGAGTCGGTGTAGGCTCAGGAGTCGGTGTGGGCTCGGGAGTCGGTGTAGGCACCGGTGTCGCAGTAGGAATCGGTGTCGCAGTAGGAATCGGTGTCACCGTAGGGCTGGGGCTCGGTGTTGGCTGCAGCTTCAAGTAGAACTGGAAGCTGTGAACAGGAGAATTGATTGCAATAGTCTGTGACTGAGTCACATATCCCGGTGCCTGAATCTCCACCTTTACCTTGCCGTATTCAAGCTCTATTGCTGAGCCGTAATTGGTGCGTACACCATCTATGTAAAGAATAGCTCCCGGAGGAGTGATGTCAAAGGTAACTTTACTGGTCTCTACCGGTCCTTTGCCATATTCATAAACATCAAAAACTGTAGTTTTATCCCTGTTTACTCTAAGGATTTCCGTACCTTTATACTTGCCTTTGGTGACGGTAACTATATACTCACCCTCAGGCACCGTATATGTGGCTTTTTCATCTATATCAAGAGAGTAAGCCGGGCCAATATCAATGGTACCACCTATAAAATCAGTAAAATTGGACAGCGTAAGCTCTCCGTGACCGGTAGTTACAATAAGCTCGTAAATATCCGTTCCTTTACCCCTTACCGTAAATTTATCCAATCCTACTATAAGGTCGGAAAAATCTATGCGTTTGTCACCACTTAAAATACAAAGCTTATCACTGTATTTGTAATTGGCACCCTTTACGGTAACGGTATGCTTGTCAGGATTAATCGCCGTCACGTCGGCACGATTTATCTCCCACACTTCCTTATCCCGGCTGCCGCTGGTTATAATGCTGCCGTCTTCATTCATGGAAAACCTTATTAAGTCACCATAGGACAAGGTGGATGCAGTGGTAAGTGCATCAAATTTATTATAAAAAACGCTGGAACCCGTATAGGTCAAAATGCGCTTTTCTTCAGCTTGAACGTCATAAACCGTAACAGTCTTCTGCTCTGAGTCCACAGCATAGACCACACCGTAAATAACAATGGGAACAGGAGTCTGACTGGGCTGAATCGTCGTAGTGGGAAGAGGAGTAACAAAGGAAACAGGATCCTCCTTTTTTCCACCTCCTGCCAGGAGAAAAAGTAAAGTTATGACAATAACCAGGGCACCAGCTACCAGAAAAGCTATTACAGTCTTCTGATCTGCGGAAACTCCGGGCTTTTGTCTGAAATCCTCATCCCTTCCCAGCTTTTCCTTTTGACGGTCAGTCCCGTATACACGAGCTTCCTCATAAAGAGAACTATTCCTTTTGTTCTTATTGTCCTCCAATTGCTAACCTCGTTTCGCTGCCTTTAGTAATAACTCCTTTGAATTGACCTCAGGCTGATCTATCACCAGTGTCAAAAGCTGCTCCAGCAAATTACCTATACCGGGGCCGCTCTCAAAGCCGGCTGCCAGGAGATCCTGACCATTAATAGCCAAATCCTTAATCTGCACACAGTCCCCCCGCTTAAGAATCATCTCATGGATACTACGGACCCGGGAAATATAAGTATCAGATAACGCCTCTCCAAATGAACAAATGTTATTGGCAAGAAGGCTTTCCTGCACTGCCAGCAGCATAGGAAAAATATCCACACCCACATTTCTCATAGCTCGCCTTACTTCTGCCTCGGTAATATGAGAAAGATGAACTCTGTGCTTTTCTACAAGCTTACCTACAGCATCCCTGGTATCATTATCAAACCTGAGTCTGGTCATAACATTTCTGGCCAGAGTCTTGGCCTGACTCTCTGAAAAATCCTTAAGAACGCTGTCAGTATATAGGGAAAGAAGAATGGCCCACTTTATTTTGAGCCTGGTCTTCTCATTTAAATCTCCGGTATATAAATCGCTGTCCTTGACTGCTGTAATACAGGCGCGGGCGATAGAGCTGCCCTGACCTTCTACATCATCAAATTCAGGTAAAATCACGCGGGTAATACCCTTTTCATAGGCATCATGCAGTGAAAAAGGGTGATCGGATAAAAGGAGCTTGCACAGCTCCACTCTGATTCTTTCAGCACTTACTTTGGAAAGATTGGGAGCCTTGTGGCCTGCCGCCACAGCAGTAGCCTCGTCTATGGAAAATCCCAACTGAGCTGCAAAGCGATATGCTCGCAGGATACGAAGGGCATCCTCGTTAAATCTCTCCTCCGGGTCACCCACGCATCGAATTATTTTTTTCTCCAGGTCGTCTATGCCGCCATAGAGATCTACAATATCACCCCGGCCATTGGTAGCCATTGCATTTATGGTAAAGTCACGTCGAGCCAGGTCATCAGAAAGATTGGGAGTAAACTGTACCTCCTTGGGGTGACGGCAGTCCTCGTAGACACCGTCTACCCTGTAGGTAGTCACTTCGTAGCCCTCTCCATCCAATATAACAGTCACTGTGCCGTGCTGAATACCTGTATCAACAGTATGGAAAAAGAGCTCTTTTACCTGCAGCGGAGTGGCAGAAGTGGTGATATCCCAGTCTCCCGGGGTCCGGGAAAGGATAGAATCACGAACGCAGCCACCTACCGCATAGGCTTCATGTCCGGCTTGCTCCAGGGTGCGTATTATTTGATTTACGTTTCGTGGTAATTTTATAATCATTTACTCTGTCCCCGGGGCTTCTCTATGGGTTAATTATGGGTTAATTAATAAGCTTTACCCCAGTAAACCAGCTTTTTAGCAGGCTTGCCACAGCATACGCAGGTCTCTGCTATACGCTGCTGGTCATTAAATGGCATACAACGGGATGTAACAGAAAGCTCTGCCTTAATCTGGTCCTCACAGGCCTGATCTTCACACCACATGCCACGGATAAAGCCCGGCTTGTTAGCTGCTATATCCTTTAATTCATCATAATTGTGAGCATCGAAAATGTGAGCATCACGATGAGCCTTAGCACGCTCAAACATATCCTTCTGAATGGTAACAAGAAGCTCTGAAACCTTGGATTCAATCTCATCCAGAGGGCACTCAATCTTTTCTCTGGTATCGCGGCGAACCAGTACACACTTTCCTGCCTCAATATCCTTAGGGCCTATCTCAACACGAAGAGGTATACCTCTCATCTCACACTCGGAGAACTTCCAGCCCGGAGACTTGTCTGAAGAATCAAGCTTGGTACGAGCCACCTTGCCCAGTCTGTCGCAAAGAGCCTGAGCAGTCTCCATAACGCCTTCCTTTTTCTGCATGATAGGAATAACGCATACCTGTGTAGGCGCTACACGTGGAGGAAGCACCAGACCTGAATCGTCGCCGTGTACCATGATGATGGCACCAATCAGACGGGTAGTCATGCCCCAGGAAGTCTGGTAGCAGTACTGAAGGTGATTCTCTTTATCTGTATACTGAATATCAAAAGCCTTAGCAAAACCATTGCCGAAATTGTGGGAGGTACCGGACTGGAGAGCCTTACCATCGTGCATAAGAGCCTCGATAGTATAGGTAGCCTCTGCGCCTGCAAACTTCTCCTTTTCAGTCTTCTGGCCACGTACTACAGGCATAGCCAGCACTTCTTCACAGAAGTCAGCATAGAGATTCAGCATCTGGACTGTACGTGCCTCTGCCTCCTCAGCTGTAGCATGGATTGTATGGCCTTCCTGCCACAAAAACTCACGGGAACGCAGGAATGGTCTGGTTTCCTTTTCCCAACGTACTACTGAACACCACTGGTTATATACCTTGGGCAGGTCTCTATAGGACTGAATAAGATTTTTATAAAAATCACAGAAAAGAGTCTCGGATGTAGGACGTACGCAAAGTCTCTCCTGAAGAGGCTGCAGACCACCATGAGTAACCCAGGCCACCTCCGGTGCGAAGCCCTCTACATGATCCTTTTCTTTCTCAAGGAGGCTCTCAGGGATGAAGAGAGGCATGTACACATTCTGTACGCCTGTAGCCTTGAATCTGGAATCCAGTTCCTTCTGAATATTCTCCCAGATAGCATAGCCATCGGGTTTAATAATCATGCAGCCCTTAACTGATGAGTAATCAATAAGCTCTGCTTTCTTAACAACGTCGGTATACCATTGGGCAAAATCCACCTCCATTGAGGTAATTTCTTCTACTAATTTTTTATCATTTGCCATAGGAAAATCTCCTTACATATATAGTTATCCTAATATAGTCATACATAGTGTATAATATGCCAGAAGTCCTATTTTGTCAAGAAAAAGACAAGACGCCTTCCATGTAAGGAAGGCGTCCTTCGAGATTATTATTTTTATTTTGTCATCCAAATTTCATCTGTGTAGTTCTTGATGGTACGGTCAGATGAGAACTTACCTGCGTTAGCCACGTTGATAAGTGCCTTTTTACCGAAGGCAAGTCTGTCAGCATAATCGCGATTTGCACGAAGCTTTGCCTCCACATAGGAATCAAAATCTGCAAAGATAAAGTAGTGGTCAGGCTTGTGCCAGGAAGCACCATCCAGAAGAGATGTATAAAGCTCCTTAAACATACCTGTGTCGCCATCTGAGAAAGTGCCGTCCACCAGGGTATCAACCACTCTCTTTAAGCGCTTATTGCTGTTATAGAGGTCTCTTGAGCAGTAATTATTTTTCTTAAGCTCTTCGATTTCCTCTACCCTCTTACCAAAGATGTAGTTGTTCTCCTCGCCGGCCTCTTCTACTATCTCTACGTTGGCACCATCGAAAGTACCAAGGGTAACCGCGCCGTTTAACATAAGCTTCATGTTACCTGTACCGGATGCCTCTGTACCTGCTGTGGAAATCTGCTCGGAAATATCTGCAGCTGTCACCAGTCGCTCTGCATAGGATACGTTGTAGTTCTGTACAAATACAACCTTAAGCAGCTTGGAAACCTCAGGATCATTATCAATCATCTTGGCAATTTCATTGATGAACTTGATGATTCCCTTTGCTCTAAAGTAGCCGGGAGCTGCCTTCGCACCAAATATAAAGCACATAGGCTGGAAATTCTTGATAGAACCGTCCTTTATGCCATAGTAAATATCAAGGATGGAGAAAGCATTTAACAGCTGTCTCTTGTACTCATGCAATCTCTTAATCTGAATATCATAGATGAAGGAAGGATCAATCTTTGTCCCCTCCTTAGCCTCAATGTATTCAGCCAGCTGCTGCTTCTTAATAGCCTTAATATCATTGAACTGCTTGATTTTCTCTGAATCATTTGCAAGAGTCTCAAGCTTCTTTAACTTGGTCAGGTCTGTCACCCAGTCAGCGCCGATATTCTCAGTGATAAAGCCGGAAAGCTCCATATTGCAGAGAGCCAGCCATCTACGCTGGGTGATACCGTTAGTCTTATTATTGAAACGCTCAGGATATATAGCATACCACTCCTTGAGGGCATCATTTTTCAGAATATCTGTATGAATAGCAGCAACGCCATTTGTGGAATGGGATGCAAATATAGCCATACGTGCCATATGAACCAGGCCATTATCAATTATGTTGTACTGATTTATATCATAGCCCTTAAGATCTGTCTTCTTAAGCTCACGTACCAGCTGTCTCTGAATAGCTGCGATGTACTTATACACCTCAGGAATCAGTGCCTTTACCAGCTTAACATCCCATTTTTCCAGAGCTTCAGCCATAATGGTGTGGTTGGTGTAGGCAAAGGTCTTTCTGGCAATACGGAATGCCTTTGCGAAGGTCAGTCCCTCCTCTTCAACCAGAATCCTGATTAATTCAGGAATAGCAATGGTAGGATGGGTGTCATTCAGCTGTATAGCGTACTTTTCCGGGAACTTGTTAAAATTGGTGCCGCATTCCTTTTTAAAGTTGCGAATCATGTCCTTAAGTGAAGCACTGGAGAAAAAGTACTGCTGCTTAAGTCGGAGTAATTTACCGTTTTTAGTGGAATCGTTAGGATAAAGCACTGCAGAAATGGCATATGCATTGGTTCTGTCGGATGCCTCCTTTACATACTCCTGATTATTAAAGAGGTCAAATTTAAACTCCTCTACAGGCTCTGCCTGCCAGAGTCTCAGCATATTAACCTTTTTACCGCCATAGCTGATAACAGGCATATCGTAAGGCACTGCATATACTGCAGAATCCTTGAAATTAACCACTACCTTATCCTCGTCATGACGGATGGACCATGGATCGCCATACTTTGTCCAGTCATCAGGCTCCTCAGCCTGGAAGCCATCCTTAAAGTACTGCTTGAAGAGGCCGTATTTATAACGGATACCATATCCATTCAGATTAATGCCGTTTGTAGCTCCGGAATCCAGGAAGCAGGCTGCCAGACGACCAAGACCACCATTACCAAGAGCAGGATCCTCGATATCCTCCAGCTCTCTTGTGTTTCTCTTGTACTCATCCATAAGCTCTGTATAGCTGCCCAGAAGGCCCATATTCAACAGGTTATTGTAGGTCATACGACCGATAAGGAACTCTGCTGAAAGATATGCTACGCGCTTACCCTTTGCTTCTTTAGCTTTTTCAGTGAAATCATAACCGATTTCATTCATGGCAGACTTGCCTACTGCATTGTAAAGTTCCTTTGTATCAGCTGTAGCCACTGTTTTTCCATAGTCCAGCTTAAGAATGTCAACAACGTTTTTCTTGAAATTGCTCATGTAAATATTTCTCCTATTATTGTGTATTATTACAGTCTTCCGTAAAGCTCTGCCATCTCATGATAATAGTCGGTATCAATAGACTTGAGCTGGTCATTGGTCACTCTCCACTTCCAGTTATTTCCCAAAGTAGACGGGAAATTGATACGGGCGCTATTGTCCAGACCCAGCAGGTCCTGAACAGGGAGTATTGCCACACGTCCGTTGGAAGCAAATGCTGCTCTTATCATTGCTTCAGGCAATTTTTCCGCAGTCTCGGCATTATAGTATTTTACCAGTCGCTGAATCTGCTCCCAGCTGCACCCCTTAAGAGCTCCCACCAAGGTCTCGTTATCATGGGTGCCTGTATATACAATAATGTTGTCAGTACGGTAATTGTGAGGAAGATATGGACTTTCAGGCTCAGCATTCAAAGCAAATTCCAGAATCTTCATACCCGGATAACCGTTTTTATCAATAAGGTCCTGAACAGGCTTAGTCAGAACACCCAGATCCTCGGCAATAAGCTTGGTGTCCGGCAGCTCTCTGTTAATCATATCCGTAAGCTTTTTACCCGGTCCCTTGATCCAAGCTCCATCAATTGCAGTAGGACAGGAAGCAGGAATAGACCAGTAATTTACGACACCGATAAAATGATCGATACGTACTACGTCATAGTGATATCCACAGGACTTCATACGTTCTGCCCACCAGCCGAAATCATCTTTTTCCATAACATCCCAACGGTAAAGAGGATTGCCCCAGCGCTGGCCGGTAGCTGAAAAAAGATCCGGCGGGACCCCCGCAATATTTATTGGCTCTAAATCCTCATCCAGCTCAAAGAGATCAGGATGCACCCAAACATCAGCTGAATCCATGGATACATAAAGAGGAATATCACCAATAATCTCCATGCCGTTAGAATTTACGTATTTTTTGAGAGCTGTCCATTGCTGGTCAAATTTGAACTGGACAAATTCCCAAAAATCAATATCTTCAGAAAGAAGTTTCTTATATTTTGCAACAGCGCTTTTTTCACGCTTCTTAATATCAGTATCCCACTCCTGCCATGCCTTGCCGCCAAAATAATTTTTTAATGACATATAAAAAGCATAATCTGCCAGCCAATAGCTGCATTCCTCTTTAAATGCCTTGAAAGCCTTGGTGTTTTTATGAGCGGACTTTTTAAAAGCTGCACGAAGAACTTTAAAACGACTCTCGTAGATGGCTGCATAGTCCACATAGGATGAATTGTCACCCCAATCAGCAGCCTCGACCTCGTCTCTGCTTAAAAGACCTTCCTCAATCAGAATATCAAGGTCAATAAAATATGGATTACCTGCAAATGCAGAAAATGCCTGATAAGGGCTGTCTCCATAGCTGGTAGGACCAATAGGAAGTACCTGCCAATATCTGGCACCGTACTTTTTCGCAAAATCCGCAAATTCGTATGCGCTTTTTCCCAGAGTGCCGATTCCATAAGGAGATGGCAGGGATGTGACAGGCATCAGAAGACCTGCGCCGCGGGAAAGCTGTTGTTTTTTACTTGCTGGCATAATAAGCCTCCAAAAATATGTTCTTCTCCTAAGAATTTTCGAATATTTTCGAAAACATGAGATTATAATACAGCATTCACAGGGGTGTGTCAAGAAAAAATCTATTAAAATATTGTTTTATAGAGTTTTTCTTTACTTTGACAATTATGAATACTATAATGTTGAAATAACTTTGAAAACTCATAAAGCAGACAGAAAAGAGAATTATAATGTATAGAATCGACTTTAATAAGCCGGCCCATATCCACTTTATAGGCATAGGCGGCGTATCGATGAGCGGTCTGGCCCAGCTTCTTTTGTCAAAAGGCTTTACTGTTTCCGGCTCAGACTGGAAGGAGTCAGACCTGACAAGGGAGTTGCAGGCACAAGGCGCCCGGATTTTTATAGGTCAGAATGCTCCCAATATTACTGATGATATTACTGCAGTGATTTATACCGCTGCCGTAAAGGAAGATAACGAAGAGCTTGCTGCCACCAGACAAAAAGGCATTCCGGCCCTTACCAGAGCCCAGCTCATGGGGCAGGTAATGCAGGAATACAGGTCCTCCGTCGGTGTCTCAGGCACTCATGGAAAGACTACCACCACATCCTTGCTTTCCCTGATGCTCTTGGACGCAGGTATGGACCCTACTATTTCCGTAGGTGGCGTTCTGCCTGAGATTAAGGGTAATTTCAGAATAGGTAAGGGTGATCATTTTGTAGTAGAGTCTTGCGAATACACCAATTCTTTTCTGGACTTCCACCCGCAGGATGCCATTATTTTGAATATTGCTGCAGATCATTTGGATTTCTTTAAGGATTTGGATGAAATCAGACAATCATTCCGTCGATTTGCTGATTTAGTACCTGCCGAGGGAATAACCGTTATTAATTCGGAGATTAGTGACTATGAAATTCTTTTCAAAGATCTTAAAAGCACTTTGGTCACATACGGCCTTGAGAAAAATGGCAACAAAGACTGTCCTTACAACTATGTGGCAAAAAATATCTCCTATGATTCCATGGGTCGCGGCATATATGATCTTTACGAAAATGGGGAGAAAATCGCCCAGGTAGAGCTGGGCCTGGTAGGCCGTCACAACGTTTCCAACTCTTTGGCTGCCATTGCAGTTGCCCGCAAGTATAATGTCCCACTGGATTCTATGCTTAAGACACTAAAATCTTTCACAGGCACCGACAGACGCTTCCAATATAAAGGCAGTTTAGGCAGCATAAAAATATATGATGATTATGCACATCATCCTGACGAAATAGAAGCCAGCCTTTTAGCCGCTCAGAAATATGAAAAAAACCGCCTGATTACCATTTTCCAGCCTCACACTTTCTCCCGTACCAAGGCCCTGCTTCACGAATTTGCCGACAGTTTAGCTCTTTCAGACGTAGTTGTTCTTGCTAAGATCTATCCAGCCAGAGAAGTAGACACCGGAGAAGTAAGTTCACGTCAAATTATGGAGCTTCTGGAGAAAAAAGGTAAGGAAGTATACTATTTTGAGACCTTCGACGAAATCGAAAATTTTCTTTTGGAATTCTCTGACCACAACGACCTGTTGATAACTATGGGGGGCGGAGATGTAGTAAATATCGGGGATTCGCTCCTCGGTAAGTAAACTTATCCACTTTATCCACATTTTTTCCACTGGGATAACCCACAGGGAGAAAATGTGGATTTTTTGTGTTCAATTTGTGTTTTTATGTTTTTTTAATCATTTTCCGGGTTATTTTAGAAAACTAACAATACTTATCCACTTTATCCACATTTTCTTTCTACAGCCTGTATACAGCCAATTCGCTATTCCACGGGCAAAAAATATCTGCTATACTTCAACTCGTTGGTCGCGTTGTTGGGGTAACAGCACAGCGGGAGAATGGGTTCGACCAAGAGTTACATTACAGGGGATGTTTTTTATGAAAGATATTTTAATCAGCACTGAACGCAAGTTCTCTGCTACTGTTGTTCCTAATATATTTATAGACCGATATATGCCATCCGCCAACGGATCATATGTTAAGGTCTATCTCTATCTTTTACGTTGTATGTCAGGTGCTCCCTGGGGTTTTACCATTGCCAATGCGGCAGAGACCTTGGATGAGACTGAAAAAGACATTATAAGAGCACTTAAGTACTGGCAGAAAAATGGGGTGTTGGTTCTCTCAGAGAACGATTCCGAGATTGACGGAATCACTCTTCTGGAGCTGAATGGAGATCCTTCAGGTGAGCCGGTGACCGCAGTACATGCTACTGCCACCGAAGCAAGGATTTCCATTCTGCCGGAGGAGACCAAGCCTGCGTCACCTGCACCACATGCTTTTTCTCCACAGGAGATCAATCGACTTCTGACAGATGAAGTATTCTCTGAGACTTTGGAAGTGGTAGGCTCTCTGCTTAAGCGTATGCTGACCCAGGCGGACACAGATCTTATTATGTTCTTATACAACGATCTTCATTTTTCTGAGGATCTTATTATCTATCTTTACGAGACCTGTCTCGAACGCAAGAAAAAAAGCAATAAATATATCCAGCAGGTAGCTATCAACTGGTATGAAGGTGGCATTGACAGCCCTGAGGCGGCCGCCCGCCAGTCATCCTTCTACGATGAGACCATCAGTGCCATCAATAAATCCTGGAGTCTGGGACGTGCACTGGGTGAATCCGAGATGAAGGTAGTCCAAAATTGGAAGGCTATGGGATTTTCTGCAGAGATGATTAAGGAAGCCTGCGACCGTACCATTATGAACTGCCACAATCCCAGCTTTCAGTATGCAGACAAGATTTTAGCCGGATGGAAGGCTAAGTCCATTATGACTCTTTCCGATTTGAAGCGTGACGAAAAGCCTGCCGCAAAGTCCTCTTCTGCCCGAGCTTCAGTCACCAAATCCGCAGCAAATTATAATAAATACCAGACTCACAACTATTCCGACGACGACATGCTCCAATTGGAGAAAATGCTGCTGGGCCGGAATAGCCGTGAGGTATAAATAAGACAGGGCATTTTTATAAAGGGAGTGAAAAAATGAGTTTATCCGCAAGTCAGTACAATTCAATAGTAAGACGTTATGATGAACTTCAGGCAGATTCCAGACACCTTCAGGAGTCTAAAAAGCAGCGTGTATATGACACTATACCCGAATTTAGGGATATTGAACTTGAGATAATAAATACCTCTATGGATTTCGCCCCTCTTGCCGTTTCAGAAAACGCCGCAGAAGCTACTGCAGGCCTTCAAAAGCTTAAAATACAGCTGGCTGCCCTTGAGGAGAAAAAGACCAAGCTGCTTTTATCTCATGGTCTTCCTGCTGATTATCTGGAGCCTGAGTGGATTTGTCCTGACTGTCACGATACCGGCATTGCAGGCGACAAGCGTTGTCACTGCTTTAAACAGGCAGTTGTAGACTATGTTTACTCACAGTCCAATATCCGTCAGGTATTGGAACGTGAAAATTTCCAGACTTTTTCTTTCGACTGCTTCAGTGCCACGGATACAGACCCCAGAACAGGCAAGTCCTCTCTGCAGATGATGCAGGAGGCATATAGTATCTCTCAATCCTTTGTCAAAAATTTTGATACGCAGTATAGAAATCTTTTCTTCTACGGCGAGCCCGGCCTGGGCAAGACCTTTCTTTCCAACTGTATTGCCAATGAGCTCTTAAAAACAGGCCATACCGTACTTTACCTTACCAGCCATCAGCTTTTCGATGCCCTTGGTAAAAAATTACGCCATTACGGAGATGAGGCGATTGCTTCCTATGAAGAAGAGGATTACATTCTCAATTGCGATTTACTCATCATCGATGATTTGGGCAGTGAGATGTCCACAGCTTTTACAATTTCCAATTTTAATAATGTGCTTAATACCCGCCTTCTTTCCCGTAAGCCTACTATTCTTTCCAGTAATCTAAGCTTTACTGATATCAGAGAAGTTTACGGAGACAGAAACTTCTCCCGAATAGGCGGTGGATTTACTCTGGTGCGCTTTTACGGCGACGATTTAAGACTAAAGAGACGATTTGCATAAGTTTTATATTATATTTTCATTAGACTTAATTACTTGACAAAGTAACGTTTCTGCTTTAGTATTACGTCGTCTTAAAATGAATAATGGTAATGTGGTTTACAAAAATAAAGCATTAAAGCATGGAGGACCCCAAAATGTCACAGCAGGAGATCTTGAATATCCCCGTAGGTAACCTTGGTATTGTAGCCCATAAGAGCTGCACTGAAATCGCAAAGAAGGTGGATGATTACATTGTCAGCTGGCGCACAGACCGTGAGCTGGATGATAACGACGATATCCATTTCACTGAGTATAAAAAGGACTCTTTCCTTATCAACGCTGACTGTCCAAGATTCGGCTCAGGCGAAGCTAAAGGCATTATCAAAGAAACTGTTCGTGGTGATGATCTCTACTTTATCGTAGATGTTACCAATTATTCCCTCACTTATTCCGTATGCGGACATATTAATCATATGTCTCCTGACGATCATTTTGCTGATCTTAAGCGTCTTATCGCTGCTTCTGCAGGTAAGGCTCGTAGAATCACAGTTATCATGCCTTTCCTTTATGAAGGTCGTCAGCACAAGAGAAGCGCCCGCGAGTCTCTTGACTGTGCTATGGCTCTTCAGGAGCTTATCGCTATGGGCGTTGACTCCATCATTACCTTCGATGCCCACGACCCCCGTGTACAGAATGCTATTCCACGTAATTCTTTCGAAACAGTACAGCCTACTTACCAGTTCGTAAAGGCTCTTCTTAGAAGAGTTCCTGACCTGCAGCTGGACAGTGAGCATCTCATGGTTATTTCCCCTGATGAAGGTGCTATGAGCCGTGCCGTTTACTTTGGTTCAGTGCTGGGCGCTGACGTTGGTATGTTCTACAAGCGCCGTGACTATACTAAGATTATCAATGGTCGCAATCCTATCGTTGCTCATGAATTCCTGGGCTCTGATGTAGAAGGTAAAGACCTTATCATCATCGATGATATGATTTCCTCCGGTGAAAGCATGCTGGATACAGCTCGTGAGCTTAAGGCCCGTAAGGCAAAGCGTATCTTCATCTGCTCCACATTTGGTCTTTTCACCAATGGTATGGACAAATTCGATGAGGCTTACGCTCGTGGTGATTTCGATTTGGTTATCACTACCAATCTTGTATACCAGACACCTGAGCTCCTCTCACGTGAGTATTATGCAAGCGCTGAGATGGCTAAGTATATCGCTCTTCTTATTGATTCTCTGAATCATGATGGTTCCATCAGCGAGTTCTTAAGCCCTACAGACCGTATCCAGAGATATATTTCCAAATACAAGGAAATGCAGGCTTCAGGCGAGTTAACCAATAATCAGTAAATTTAAAGCCCTCATACAGGATTCTGATTCCTATTCAAAATCCTGTATGAGGGCTGTTTTATTTTTAATTATTCCCATTTGATAACTGACTCATGAATTTTTTCCAGATAGCGCCGGGAGCAGCATTTTTAGAGAGATCAGGAATGGCCTTCGGATAATCATAGCCTACCCAGACTGCTGTGGTGTAGCTGTCTGTAAATCCACAGATCCAGCCGTCTTTACCGTCTGTGGCAGTACCTGTTTTCCCCGCTGCCACCGTATTATCCAGGCGATATTTGTGTCCTGTTCCATGAGGCTCGTTGAAAACGCCATACATCACATCCGTCATGGTAAGACAGGCCTCACGGTTGTATATTTTCTTTTCTGCTGAGGCTTTGTCCACTATAGTATTACCATCACTGTCGGTAATACGCATAATACAGGTAGGCGTTCGATAGATACCATCATTAGCTATAGTGGCATAGGCTGCAGCCATCTCCAAGCTGCTGACGCCTATGGTAAATCCTCCCAGAGAAGAAGCCAGATTCTCGTCTTCATCCACGATTTTTCTGAAATCCATGTTCCGCAAATATTGAACGCCCACCTCCGGCGTCAGGTCTCTGAACAGATTCCATGCAACGGTGTTCTTGGATCTCTCCAAGGCGTATCGTACTGTTATTTCACCTTCGTATTTTCCATCAGAATTCACGGGACCTTTTTCATCATGTTCATCTACTACTATATCATCCGGAGACAGTCCTCTTTCAAACATAGGTGTATAGACTATCAGTGGCTTTATGGCAGATCCCGGCTGTCTGAAAGACTGATATGCTCTATTCAAGGTATAGCCACCTATACCCTCCTGCTGACGTCCGCCCACTATAGCGACTACCAGACCGCTGGTATTATCTATGCAGGTGGCAGAAGCCTGCAGTTCATACACCCCTTCTTCATTTTTTTCCTGATGGGTAGGAAAATTGTCGTCTACTGCCTCTTGCAATAACTCCTGCAGAGACAGGTCTATGGAAGTATATATTCTATAACCACCGGTATACATCTTCTGCTGCCAGTAGCTGTAGGCTGCATCATATTTTTCTTCGTATTCTGCTTTTTCCTCTTCATTAACAAAATATGTCCTGAACTTGAAGCCGTCCATAAGCATCAGAGCCCTCACCGCACAGTATCTGGCATAAGTCTCCGCATAATTGTAACGCACATCATAGCCATTACTGAATGTCATTTCTTCAGAAAGCGCTACCTCATACTCCTCTTCTGTTATCTTTTTAAACTGTAGCAGCTGCTTTAGCATTCGGTCACGTCGGGCCATGGTATAGTCATGGTGCTTATAAGGATCATAAAGAGATGGATTGTTGGGTATAGCACAGAGGTAAACAGTTTCCGATACCGTAAGCTCCTTCACGCTTTTTCCAAAGTAGCCCAAGGAGGCTGCCTGCAAGCCATAAAATCCATTGCCGAAATAGATATTATTAAGATAAAACTCCATAATATCATGCTTACTGTACTTTTTCTCCAGTTCCATGGCTAAAAACATCTCAGTGACTTTTCTGTCCATGCTGACTTCAAAGGAGAGATACATATTTCGGGCCAGCTGCTGGGTAATGGTACTGGCTCCCTGAGTGGCTTTGCCTCTATTCTTCACATACTCTGTAGCCGCTCTCACCACTCCCAGAAAATCAATGCCCTTATGCTTGTAAAACTTTCTATCCTCGGTCACTACCATTACGTCAATGGCTATTTTGGGAAGCTCATCATAATCCATGTAGTAGGCCTCTTTTTCTGACCGTAACGAAGCTATCAACTCACCGTTGGCATCGTATATAACGGTGGTCTGACCTCCGGTAAAATCAGATTTAGTTGATTCTTCTGCTATCTTCAGAGCTTTATTTCTCAGAGCTTTTACATCGTCACCGTAATCATTATATAATTTTACACCAAAAACAATGCCTGCTATCAAGGCAATGATAATCAGGCATTTGATGATATTCCCTATTATTTTGAAAAACTTTTTTACACCCTTTTTCATGGTTTAAGTATAGCGAATCAGGCCTGTTTTTACAAGTGTTCAAAGCATTCACGTCAACCAGAATGAGTGCCTTGTATGTACCATCAGCTTATTTTTCTTCAAAAATCTCCGTAGTAGGGATAAGAAGCGTCATAAAGCTGTATCTTGGAAGCTTTAATGCACCACCCATGCGTAACGGGAACATATGAGTCTCTACACGGCGGGGCTCCTCAAAGGAGTTGAAGGCTGCAGGCTCATCTCCTGTCAGCAGGAAACAGCGGGCGTGCTCAGGCTGATAACCAAAAGCTGATATATCGAGACCTGTCTCGACATCATTTTCTGTAGTATTCACTACACGCAGGATGACAGCCTTGGTCTTTTCATCAAAGGATGCTGAGTAGAATATACCGGCTGCGTCCGTATCTGTATCAGCGGATGCCTTAAGAGTATAGGAACCTACGTTATTTGCGTACATTTTCTGCACATAGTAGCTGGGGGATCCGTAAGCACGCATGCCATCAAACCAGATCATGTCAGGTGCCCACTGGGTATAGCCTTCTCTGGCAAAAAGAGGGGCATAGCTGGACATGATTACTACGTCACTGTTTCTCATAACTCCCGTAAGGAAAGCTGCCTCAGAGAGGGCTCCCATCAGGGTATTGCCGCTCTTCTCAGAGCCGGGGCGACGTGGATGGGCTGCGTATTCACCTGAGAAAACCTTGACCTTTCTATCATAGTTATCGTAGAAATGGGTATTTTCCAGGAACCATTCAGGACTCATGTAGTAATGCTCATCTATAGCATATGCAAAGTTCTCTTTATCCTCATTCTCATGATAGAAGTGCCATGCGGCATCATAACGCTCAGTATGAACATCAGGGCCTGCAGAGCCTATAAGCTTCATGTCAGGATATTTTTCATGAATAGCCTTCTCAAATATTCTGTATCTCTCAAAGAAATCTACTTCTTCAGTCTGCCACTGCTCATTGCCGATACCTAAGTATTCCAGATTGAAGGGAAGGGGATGGCCCATCTCTGCGCGAAGGGCGCCCCACTTTGTAGTGACGTCACCATTGGCAAATTCGATAAGGTCCAGAGCATCATCTACATACTCTTTAAAAGCAGGATCTGTAGTCTCTACCCATTCATGACACTGATACTGACAGGCCAGACCTACGTTACATACAGGCAGAGCCTTGGCACCTATATACTCACAGAGGAGAAAATACTCGAAGTATCCCAGGCCCAGGGTCTGATTGTAATGAGAATACTTGGTAGTGTAGTTGTTGGAATGGTCTGTGCCATGCACAGCCCATCTGTTCCAGTTGGAACGTCTGCGCTTTGGATCACCTACACTCTTTTTCCACTGGTAACGATTCTCCAAGGAATTACCCTCAATGATACAGCCGCCCGGAAATCTTAAAAAGCCAGGATGGATGTCACGCAGCATATTAGCCAGGTCTGCACGGAAAACACCTGATACCGCGTCACCCGGGAACATGGAAATAAAGTCAAAATCAGCCTGTCCCGGCTGGTCCAGTGTGATAACAAATCTGGCCCCTCTCACATTATTACGGGAGAAAAAATGCCCCTTATACTCAGTCCAGCCCTTGTTGTCTGCCATATTAATTTTTTCTGACCAGAGGCAGTCCTTATCCTTGTATACTGCTACGGTCAGCATGCCATCATAGTTTTTCGCATTGGTCCAAAATGTGTAATTGTAGCTGACGCCTGACTTAAGGCAAAGACCGTCATAAGACTTATTGGTAAAGCCTGAATTGGCACGAAGGGTGCGAACATGGAGGTAATGTGGATTTTCCTCTACCAGAGGACTTTCTGTACGGGTCTCCATAGCCACAAAAGGACAGTCTTTGGGGAATTTGTACCAGCCGTATATACCGTCATACTCAGGACAATAGGCATCATTGGTGCCTGTAGTCTTAAAGAACTCGAAGGATCTGTTTTCGATCATTTCAGCAAAAATGCCGCCATCACCCGCATAGTTGATATCCTCAAAAAAGAGGCCAAACATGCGAGGATTTGTGTCGTGAAGTTTTTCTTTTGTGATGGTAAGATTCATATGCTCCTTTTGCTCCTTTTTGAAAAAAGGGGCGTTATACGCCCCCTTGTATCGTGTCGACCTCAGAAAGTCTTGCGACTTTCTTCGAAACCATCAGCAAGCTGATGGTTAAAGCTCACAGTTATTAACGGTTCTTGGGAATGGAAGTACGTCTCTGATATTGCCCATGCCGGTCAGATACATAACGCATCTTTCGAAGCCAAGACCGAAGCCTGCATGACGTGCTGAACCATACTTACGCAGGTCCAGATAGAACTGGTAGTCTTCTTTCTTGAGTCCCAGCTCATCCATACGCTTGGTGAGAAGCTCATAGTCATCCTCACGCTGAGAGCCACCAATAATCTCTCCAATACCGGGTACAAGACAGTCCATAGCCGCAACAGTCTTGCCGTCCGGATTCAGCTTCATATAAAATGCTTTGATTTCCTTTGGATAGTCTGTAACAAATACAGGACGCTTAAAGATTTCCTCTGTCAGGTATCTCTCATGCTCTGTCTGAAGGTCGCAGCCCCAGGATACCTTGTAATCAAACTTGTCATTATGCTCTTCAAGCATTTTGATAGCTTCGGTATATGTAACATGACCGAATTCGGAATTCAGGACATGGTTCAGTCTCTCCAGAAGGCCTGTATCCACACGCTGATTAAAGAAAGCCATTTCTTCAGGTGCATTCTCAAGTACGTAGCGAATAACATACTTAATCATGGACTCTGCAAGGATCATATCGTCCTTAAGATCAGCAAATGCAATCTCCGGCTCAATCATCCAGAACTCAGCTGCATGACGGGTAGTATTGGAATTTTCTGCACGGAAGGTAGGTCCAAATGTATAGATATTCTTAAAAGCCATGGCAAAGGTCTCACCATTCAGCTGACCTGAAACAGTAAGATTGGTAGGCTTATTGAAGAAATCCTGAGTGAAATCTACTGTACCATCAGGATTTTTAGGTATATTTGTAAGGTCCAAGGTAGTCACCTGGAACATCTCGCCTGCGCCCTCACAGTCTGAGCCTGTGATAAGTGGTGTGTGAACATATACAAAGTTTCTCTCCTGGAAAAACTTATGAATAGCATATGCACAAAGAGAACGCACTCTGAATACTGCCTGGAACATATTAGTACGTGGACGAAGATGTGTCATGGTGCGGAGATACTCAAGGCTGTGTCCTTTTTTCTGAAGAGGATAATCAGGAGTAGATAAGCCCTCTACAAATACCTCTGTAGCCTGAATCTCAAAAGGCTGCTTAGCTGTAGGTGTGGCTACCAGCATACCCTTTACGATAATGGCAGCACCTACATTCAGCTTGCTTACCTCATTAAAATTATCCATTGTATCATGATAGACTATCTGCAAGGTCTCAAAAAATGTACCATCATTCAGTACGATGAAACCAAATGTTTTTGAATCTCTGACGGAACGAACCCAACCGCCTACTGTCACTTCAGTACCTACGTACTTTTCTTTTTCGCGGAATAACTCGCGTACGCTAACCAACTCCATATTTTTACTTCCTTTCAATGGATTTACACTATCCACTAAATATAAAACTAAAGCAGCTTTTTGTCAAATAAAAAGGACCATAATCGACCCTTTTTATAAATTTCTACTTTCTGAACTCAATCAGATTTTTGTTTTTGTTGCGTACATCCCATACAAAGTAGCTTGCCAGCAGGAAAATAACCATTCCAAGAAGTACCGGAATCATCAGTGGCCACTTAATCAGGGTCAATGCTACACCGAAGCCTGCGCTGCTTTTAAGAATGGCGCCTATTGCCCTGGATATCAAAACAGCGAAAAGAATGGAGACAGGCATAGCGGATACCATAAGAATACATAATTTTTTGATTTCCAATGCTCTTATTGTTTTCCAACCATAGCCGCTCATTCTAAGCATAACAATCATGCGATTATCTGCTGCCGTGAGCTCTCTCAGCATTTTACCTACCACTACCAACAGTATTCCAAAAAGCATCAGGGCTATAAAGAAAAGCAATCTGGTAGTAATCTCAACAATATCCGTCATAGACTTAATAAATGCAGAGATGGAAACGTCATGCTCATATCCGTGGGTACGAAGGTAGGCTACCTCTTCTTTGTTGTAATCAGCTATTTCTATCATTGCTATGTGAGACATAGTCTCTGCCTTGACTGCCGTCATTTTTTCCCGAGACACATAGATAGTACTTACGGCATTCTTCACTGTACCTACTACATTTACATAGCCCAGCCCACTGATTTTTTCTTCTCTTCCTACCGGCATAAAATCCTGTAGATCCTCTGATACATATGCATCCTCAGGTCCAATCTCTCCATCATACAGCTTAACAGTAATAGGAAGCTTACCATAGTCTATAAGAAAACCGGTAATTGTATCATCTGCGTTCTCATACCATGAAAGTGGCTGATAAAAGCGCATATATAGATTTGATTTGTTCATTCCCACATCAATAGCCAGCTGAGTAGCCTCATATGCAGGGTTATTTTCAAAAAATTTATAGTTAGTCTTGATGATTCCGGATATTTTAACAGGCTTTTCGTCAAACCTTAGGCCCTTTTCCAGAATATCATCATATGTGGTGTAATTGCTGATGCGGAGTATGATTTCATCGGCAATATAATCCGTGATGAGCATCTCACCCTCACCAGGCTCACTGCCCGCCACCAGCTCCGGGGTTTTCACGTAAAGATTGATACCATAAACACTTACCGGCCATCTGGGATCGACTGCATCGGATGCCTGAATGGATTGTTCATAATTCAGCATAATCAGGAAATCCAAATCCCCTTTTTCTGCGAAACTCTTAAACTCCTTCAGGTTAAAGCTTTTATAGCCTTTATCAAAAGAATAAACATTTCCGTCCTTGGCAAAACATGCATAGCCCACGATATTCTCATTAAGCATTTTATATACAAATTCTTCAGTATCAAAAGCCACCAGCGACACCACTATGCCAGTCAGCGCTATCAATAGAGTCATCAGGACCCAGGACAGCATCCATCTTTTTGTAGCAGAAAACAGGGACTTTTTCAGAATTCTGTTACCTTTATTCTTTTCCATTACCAGAGCTCTGTCAGTGCCTTCAGCTATTTTATAGGAATAATCGAAGTGCTTATCTTCATCTGAGCTTTCCCTGGTCTTAATGCGGACTTCTCCGTACTTCTCTATTATTTCCCTCACTTTGTAGGCAGGGACAATGGACAGGTCGTGGAAGTCTGAGGGAACATAAAGAATATTTCCTTTTTCTGCAACAGCATTAGTTACCTTGTTTCTCTCCACGCTTCTGATGGTCGCTTTATCCATGTTGATGACCATGTCTGAATAAGCGCGAATCAGTGAAATATTGTGGGAAACCATAATAACCAGGTGATCTTCAGCGATAGCACGAAGTCTGTTAAAAACCTCAGTCTCCATCTCCTCATTCATGCTACTGGTAGGCTCGTCCACCAGAAGCACCTTGTATTGCCTCATAAGGCCTCGTATCAGAGACGACCTCTGCTTCTGGCCGCCACTTAAATTATCTGCAAAGTCATCCTTCTTTTCCTCAATCTGAAAAGAACTCAGCTCTGCCAGGTAGCGCTCATCCGTCGCCTCAGGCGCCAGGCAAAGATTATCCCTAAGATTCAGGTAAGGCACAAAGAAATTTTCCTGAAAAACAAAGGAAACTATCTGTCCTCTGTAAAAATCCTTTATCTTTTTAGTATCAGTGCCATTATAGAGAATTTCACCGCTATAGTCCTCATCAAGAGAAGATATGGCATTGAGCAGAGTAGTCTTGCCACAGCCATTTTCACCATAAATAGATACAAATCCCGTATTCGGCAGCTTAAGATTGATGCCGTTAAGAGCCAGTACTTCCTTTTCTTTCCCCTGGTAGGCTTTCTTTACATTCTTAATTTCTATCATTCTTTGTGTCTTTCTAGTACGTGGCGTTTTTATTTGTACTCTTTTGCCAACTTTTCAAATACAGCCAGGCTTTTTTCAATCATTTCCGTCTGCACACAGTAAGCGATACGAACGTGTCCCGGGCAGCCAAAGTCAGTACCCGGTACCAAAAGCAGATCGTACTTCTTGGCACGCTCACAGAAGGCGTAATCATCAGGCTCCAGTGAACGTGGGAACATGTAAAAGGCCCCTTGAGGCTTTACGCATGTAAAGCCAAGGTCGGTAAGTCCTTTGTAAAGCACATCGCGATTCTTATTGTAAATGGAAATATCCGAAGTCTCGGTAGCACATCTTCCTGCTACTCTCTGAAAAAGAGATGGGGCGTTAACATAGCCCAGAATACGTCCTGCGCCGCATACCGCAGCATATACGTCTCCGGCATCATCCATTTCATCCGGCACCAGTACATAGCCTATACGCTCTCCGGGCAGAGAAAGTGACTTGGAAAAAGAGTAACATACAAAGGTATTTTTATAATACTTTATCACAAACGGGAATTTAAAGCCGTCGAAAACGATCTCTCTGTATGGCTCATCAGAAATAAGGTAAATCTGGTGGCCGTATTTTTTCTCAGCCGCCTCCAGTATCTCGGCGATACGCTTTATGGTAGTCTCAGAATATACTGCACCGGAAGGATTATTTGGTGTATTGATAATAACAGCCTTGGTATGCTCCGTGATGGAAGCCTCAAAAGCCGCAAAATTCATCTGGAAGGAATCAGGATCGGCCGGAATCAGCACGCACTTGGCACCTGCTGTATTCTCAATCCAGCATTTATACTCAGGAAAATATGGTGCAGGCACGATGAATTCATCGCCAGGACAGGCGATAGCCTTTAATACGATGCAGATGGAAGCCGCTGCGCCTACAGTCATATAAAAATTGTCCTTATTGAAATTCGTTCCGAAACGTGAATTCAGGCCGTCAGCCATGGACTGTCTCACCCATTCCAGGCCTGTGGCGCTGGTGTAGCCATGAAGCACGTCTGCTCTCTCAGTCTCCACAAAATGAACTATCTCATCTGTCACAATCTGTGGTGGCTCTACGCTGGGATTACCCAGTGAAAAATCATATATATTCTCACGTCCCACGATTTTCGCTCTGGCATTACCATACTCAAATATCTCACGGATCGTAGAACGCTTTTTTCCAAGTCCCATCATTGCTTCATTTATCATTTTACCACGCCTCTTTCTAAAAATTTTAAATTATTATACATTGAAAGCTCTCGCATATCAAGATTTGTGTCAAAAAGATACGTCCCCTTGTCACATTTGTGTAAAAAAAAAGGGAATGGCAACGCCATTCCCTCTGAAAAATCCTAATGCTCGGCTTTTAATCACACTTTAAATCTGTATCCCTTGCCCCAGATAGTCTCAATGTACTGAGGATTGGTTGCATCTTCTTCAATCTTTTCTCTGATCTTCTTGATATGTACTGTTACTGTAGCGATATCGCCATCTGAGTAGGACTCCATCTCCCAGATTCTGTTGAAGAGGGTCTCCTTCTCAAATACTCTGTCAGGATTCTCAGCAAGGAATGTAAGAAGATCAAATTCCTTCTTTGTGAAGTTCTTCTCTTCGCCATTAATAAATACTCTTCTGGAACCCTTGTCGATACGAAGGCCACGAATTTCAATGATTTCATTGGCTCTTGCACCGTCACCTGACAGACGCTCGTATGTTGCCAGGTGGGCCTTAATACGTGCTACCAGCTCATTCGGACTGAAAGGCTTAGTGATGAAGTCATCTGCACCATAGCCCAGGCCCTTAATCTTATCAATATCTTCCTTCTTTGCAGATACCATGATGATGGGCACATTCTTTACCTCACGTACCTGCTTACAGATCTCGAAGCCATCCACACCGGGAAGCATTATATCAAGCACAAGAAGGTTGTAATCCATTTCCAGTGCATCCTTAAGTCCCTTTTTACCATCTGCATCTACTACTACTTCGTACTCGTTCAGCTCAAAGTAGTCTTTCTCAAGTTCTGCGATGGATGCGTCGTCCTCAATAATTAAAATCTTTGCTGCCATTTTATGCTCCTTTCTTTACCGTAAACGAAATAGTTGTTCCTTTTCCTATCTCGCTTCTGGCAAACACCCTGCCCCCGTGTTCAACCACTATTTTTTTCACTATTGCTAGGCCAAGGCCCGTTCCGGCCCGACCGGCAGTTCTTGATTTGTCCGCACGATAAAATCTGTCAAAAATGTGCGGTAATGCTTCCTTGGAGATACCTATGCCGTTGTCTATAACAGATATTCTCACAGAATCGTCGGCGTCAGTAAGCTTTACCATCAGCACGCCGTGTATTTCTTCATTTCTATACTTAACTGCATTGCCTATAAGATTGTTCATGACACGTCTTATCTGCTCACAGTCCATAATCACGTTTATTTCGTTGGCTATCTCTGTCTGGAAACTGATTTCAAAGTCCTTCATCTCCAGCTCCAGCTCATTTTCTTCCACACAGTCTCGGAAATAAGCATTGGCAGGGACTGTCTCAAACTTATAGGGAAGCTTGTTGGTATCCAGCTTGGAATAATATGACAGCTCGTCTACCAAGCCCGTCATGTCCGTAGCCCTGGCAACAATAGTCTTTAAGTACTTTTGTCGTTTTTCAGGAGATTCTGCCACGCCATCCAGCATACCCTCCGCGTAGCCTTTAATAGCCGTCAGTGGTGTTTTCAGATCATGAGAGATATTACTTATCATCTCTCTGGAATCAATCTCATATTGTTCTTTTGAATCTATCTGAGTCTTCAGGTGACGACGCATCTCTTCAAAATCGTCACACAGCTGTCCTATCTCATCTGCAGAGCTTCTGGACACTTTATAATTCAGATTGCCCGAGCCTATCTCTCTGGTAGCTTTTCTTAAAGTATCAATAGGCACCAGTACACCTCTGAAAAGCCAAGCGCTGACACTCATAGCTGTTATCGCCAGAGCCAGTATACAAATGATAATAAGAGCTACCAGGCTAATGCCGATATTGCTAAGCACGGGTGACACGCGGGTTATTATAATGAATAGCCCATCGCTGCCATCGGAATACCGGAATTGGCAATGCTTCACCATAAGCGGATCTGAGGAATTCAGATAGGTACTTCCACCGCTATTGGTACATTCTATAGACGACAGAATGGTATCGCCTCGCTCCGTATAATCTTCGCTGTCCCCCACATAGGTCGCCTTACCATCCTGTAAAACCACCAGATAAGAGTATCTGTCATCCAATAAGTCATTCACACTGTTCAAATAATCCCGGTCAAAAAGCTGCATGGGATTATCTGATGCTATTGTCTTCATGTCATCAAAGGGCTGTTCCGTAATCTGATACATAAACTGGAGTGGCTGCCACAAAATCTGTAAAAAGGAATAGTTGGAGCCATACTTGTCATTCATGACATGTATCTGAATTTTAATTGTAGTGAAGCCTATGATGCATACCAATAGTATTGGTAATATCAACATCCCCAAAAAGGCCACCCTCAATTTTCTTCTAAGAGTCATATAAAGTTTACCCCAAAGTAATATGGCTTTCTTCTCAAAGCCTATAATATTTCCGATGGAATCGGATTAACAAGCCTGTCTATTTGTTACTCAATTCTTTATACACTTTATAAGTGTAGCACTTTTGTAACATTTGTGAAGTGATAAAATGTAAAAAGTTTATAAATATAAACTCCCGCATCGAGTATATCAGACTTTTTCCAACAAAAGTCCAACACTTTCTTTGATTTTCAAGGGGTTCAGGCAAAGATTATTGAAATTTTCTTGACAAAATTTGCAATTGGGTCCATAATTTCTATCGTATTATATTATGCACTAATCTCTTATTACGAGTGACGGAGAGTAAACAGCTCTATGAAGTCACGACAACCCCCGTTTCGGGAAGGTGCCAAATTGAGCGATTTCATCAAATTCATGGTGATACATATCGAACAATAAGAGGATTCTAAATGGTTAATTAGGGTCCGCTTATATGCGGATCTGTTTTTTTCTATATCGCTCATAGAAAAAACACAATAGAAAGGAATAATATGGAAAAAGAAAAGAGACTTTTTACTTCAGAGTCAGTAACAGAGGGGCATCCCGACAAAGTCTGCGATAATATCTCAGACGCTATCTTGGACGCTATTATGGAGCAGGATCCCATGGCACGTGTTGCCTGCGAGACTGCCTGCACTACAGGATTTGTAGTAGTAATGGGTGAGATTACCACTACTGCCAATGTTGATTATCAGAAAATTGTCAGAAAAACAGTTTGTGATATCGGTTACAATTCATCAGAAATCGGTTTTGACGGCAATACCTGCGGTGTTCTTGTAGCACTGGACAAGCAATCCACCGATATCGCCATGGGTGTTGATAAGGCTCTGGAAGCAAAGGAAAACAGAATGACTGATTCTGAAATAGCAGCTATCGGTGCAGGCGACCAGGGTATGATGTTTGGTTACGCATCCGATGAGACAGAGGAGCTTATGCCATATCCTATTGCACTGGCTCACAAGCTTACCCGTCAGCTGACAAAGGTACGTAAGGATGGTATTCTTCCTTACCTTCGCCCGGACGGAAAGAGCCAGGTTACCATTGAATATGATGAGAATGGCAATCCGGTTCATTTAAACACAGTAGTTATTTCCACACAGCATGGTCCTGAGGTTCCCCAGGAGCAGATCCATGCAGACATTCGCGAATTTGTAATTAATCCTGTAGTTCCTGCTGAGCTTGTGGATGAGAATACCAGATTCCTTATTAATCCTACAGGCCGTTTTGTTATCGGTGGCCCTTGCGGAGACTCCGGACTTACAGGCCGTAAGATTATAGTAGATACTTACGGTGGCTATGCCCGTCACGGCGGCGGCGCATTCTCCGGTAAGGACTGCACCAAAGTAGACCGTTCCGCAGCTTACGCTGCCCGTTATGTCGCTAAGAACATTGTTGCAGCCGGCCTTGCCAAGAGATGCGAAGTACAGCTTTCTTATGCTATCGGTGTTGCTGAGCCTACTTCCGTTATGATTGATACTTTTGGCACAGGTAAGCTTTCTGACAATGAGCTTACAGCGCTTGTTAAGAAGACCTTTGATCTTCGTCCTGCCGGCATTATCCAAATGCTGGACCTCCGTCGTCCTATATACAAGCAAACTGCAGCTTATGGCCATTTTGGCCGTACCGACCTGGATCTGCCTTGGGAAAAGGTAGATAAGGTGGACATATTAAAGGCTGCACTGCAGTAGTTTATTCAATTCTAAAAAAACTCTTATATTTTTCATACGGATTGGTCATGTATATTGACCAATCTGTTTTTTTCATATAATCTATTAGGTGGGTATTTGTATCTATACCCTGGAGGGATTATACGTATGACAACGCAGAAAATATCAACTGCAAAAATTAAACCGGGAATGACTGTAGCTGAAGATGTATATACTTCCGGCGATCAGATGGTGCTGAACAAGGGTACTGTGCTGACCGACAGAAGCATAACACGTCTTAAGTTCTATTCTGTTCGCGAAATATATATCGAATTGGATGAGCCCACTGACGCAGAGGCTGATGAGAAGCCTGCTCCGAAGCGTAAATCTGAAACCTCGGATAATATGCAGGATGAGTCTATCTCTTACACAGAACGCGTAAAGAAAAGTGAAGACTACAAAAAATTCGCTCAAAACTATAAGCAGACATTGGATATTTATTCATCTTCCCTCAGCAACTTTGCAAAAAACAAAGGTGGACTAAATACCGCAGAGCTTCTGGACCAGGTCAAGCATATGTACAATTCTGTGGAGACTTCCGGAAAGCTGCTTGACATGCTTATGTGTATCCGTTCGTTGGACGATCTCACCTTTGTTCACGGTATCAATGTAGCTCTGATTTGTAATGTTTTCGGCCAGTGGCTTAAGATCAGCAAAGAGGATTTGGAAATACTTACTTTGGCCGGTCTTCTCCACGATGTAGGTAAACTTACAATCCCCGATAAAATTCTCAAGAAAAAAGGAGCTTTGACAGCTGCCGAGTATGAGACCATAAAATCCCACACCACAGCCGGCTACGCCCTGTTAAAGGATCTTCCCATTGATAAAAGAATCAGCAAGGCTGCCCTTCAGCATCACGAACGTTGTGACGGAAGCGGTTATCCGGAAAAGCGCACAGCTGACGAAATAGACGATTTTGCCAAGATCGTTGCTATTGCCGATGTTTACGATGCCATGACAGCAGCTCGCTGCTATCGCGGTCCTATATGTCCGCTGGAAGTTTTAAATGAATTCGAAAAAGATGGATTAACCAAGTATGATACCAAATATCTTATGACCTTTATGGACCATGTGGTATCTACCTATCAGCACCAGTATGTGCTTCTTAGCAATGGTAATATAGGCGAAATAGTTATGGTCAACAAGCATACCCCGGCCAGACCTATTATCAAGCTTCTGAATTCAAAATGCGTAGACCTTTCCAAGGAAAGAGACCTGACCATTGTTGGAATCGTATAAACAGCAATAAAAAAACCCAGCTCGCAAGCTGGGATTATTTTTATTGTAAGATAAATGTGATTAACAAACTTTCAACTTGAATTTTCTGATAGCCTTTTCATCTTCAGAATCGATTTTCTTGATGACAGCTCCCAGCTTATTCAGCTTTTCTTCGAATTTCTCGTAACCACGCTCAACGTACTCGATGTTCTCAACAGTGGTAAAGCCCTCTGCTGTGAGACCAGCAATAACAAGTGCAGCGCCTGCACGAAGATCAGATGCAGACAATGTAGCACCTGTAAGGCCTTCTACGCCATCTACAACAGCTGTAGCGTTTTCAACCTTGATGCTGGCACCCATACGTACCAATTCATCAACATACTTAAATCGGCTTTCGTAAATACCCTCAGTAATAACAGAAGTACCCTTGGAAAGAACCAGAAGTGTAGTAATCTGTGGCTGCATATCTGTCGGGAAACCGGGATATGGAAGAGTCTTAATGTGGGTATTGCCTGTCCTCTTGTCACAGTGAACACGAACAGCATCATCCATTTCCTCTACTTCAACCCCTACCTCAAGAAGCTTTGCTGTAATAGCCTCAAGATGCTTAGGGATAACATTTCTGATAACCACATCGCCACGTGTAGCTGCTGCGGCTACCATGAATGTACCGGCTTCAATCTGGTCGGGAATGATGGAATATGTAGTAGCGTGAAGCTTTTTCACGCCTGTAACTCTGATAACGTCAGTACCTGCGCCCTTGATATTGGCTCCCATACTGTTCAGGAAATTGGCTACATCTACCACATGAGGCTCCTTGGCAGGATTCTCAATGGTAGTCTGGCCCTCAGCCATACATGAAGCCAACATAATATTAATGGTAGCTCCTACAGAAGCCATATCCAGGTAAATATGTGAACCCTTAAGATGGTCAGCCTCTGCCACCACCATACCATGCTTCATCTCTACTCTGGCGCCCAGCTTCTCAAAGCCCTTTACGTGCTGATCGATAGGTCGCGGTCCAATATTACAACCACCGGGAAGAACTACCTGAGCCCTATTGAAACGGCCAAGTAAT
Organism: Lachnospiraceae bacterium; assembly: GCA_045640725.1. GTDB lineage: Bacteria > Bacillota > Clostridia > Lachnospirales > Lachnospiraceae > RGIG3528. The sequence continues at coordinate 1,791 of JAZUFN010000279.1, read as the reverse complement.
GCTCCAATCAAATAATAAGATCCTCTGATCTTTCTGACATACTCGCTGTCCACTGCCAGAGGGGAAACATTCTTCGCATTAATGCGAACTGTCTGAGCGCCTATACGGTCTACTCTGGCACCGATTTCCTCCATTGCGCGTAATAAAACGTTGATATCTCTGATATCAGGGACATTCTTTATGGTAACTGTCTCTTCAGTTAAAGCTGCGGCAGCAACGATACCCAATGCTGAATTCTTGGCACCACTGATGGTCACCTCACCATGAAGGGGTGTACCGCCTTTAATCACATACTGATCCATATATTTTAACTCCAATGTAGTACTTAATAATACACTAAGAGCATTTCTCCTTTTTTCTATCAAGTCTAATTCTTGACGACCATTTCTGGGACTGATGTCCTAGAAATGCACCCTTTATTATACGGCTTTATTAAGAATTTGTAAAGATATTTTTTATCTTTATCTAATTCTCTTCCTTTTTCCTTCCTTGTTTTTCCCTAAAAATAAGTGTAGAATATGACTATACATGTTAAGATATAGTAACTGTAATGGTTATCAGGAAGGGGTATTATGAACTTTATTGAGATTGAATCTACTCCAGAATCAGTAGAAGGAAAAGTAAAACAAAATCTCAAATTCAAAACCGGTCGATTTGTGTGGCGCATTAAGTTCTCTGCACCACTAGATCCGTCTACCGTAAATAACTCCAATCTCTTCGTAACTGATATGAGCGATAATAAGCTGAAGACTGCCATCCGCTATAATGCTGATACTCAGGAGATTGAGATAGAACCTATGGATGCCTATGCTAAGGATGCTTCCTACAATCTTTATGTGTCTAAGAATGTAAAGTCCATGGGTGGACAAAATTTAAAGGAGTCCATGAAGCTTCAGTTTAAGGTGTGATATCCTCACGTATAATAGTAAGACTATAGTATTCCTGAAAGGCCGCTTCTGCGGCCATTTTTAATATCTCAGGTGCCATGCGGGCATCAGCTGTCTCTACTGACTGTCTTGCCACCTGCAGAGCATGCATAAAGCGTTCTCCCTGCGTCATAGCTCTGGTGGAATTAATGCAGGAAACTACCAGATCCGCTGCCGCTTTTTCTATTCCGTAGCCCTGTTCACATACATAATCGTATACAAATCCCAACAGGTCCTCTGTATTATATTTCGGTAAATGAATTCTGTTGTTTAATCCGCCGCCGGAAGGTAATAAATTCTTAATAAAATCAGCAAAAGCCTTGTCTGTATCTTCTAAAAAGATACAGATTTTTTCTGTCTTTTTACTCTTAATATTTCTGAGCGCTGCCATTCCACCTTCAGTAAGGCCTGTAGCATTTTCAATAATAATATTGCTTCCCTTGGTCCTGTCCGCTATTTCGTCGGCAGTCATGCGGTTTATTACAGACGCCTTCGTGACTGCTACCCTTTTATTGCTTACGATACCCATGGAAAAAAGACAGAGAATAAGCCTTTTGGTAAATGTTGTTCTGCCGGTCTTTTCTTCTCCGTATATTAAAATCCATGGATTACTTTTGTCAATAAGAGCCAGCTCAATACTATTGTATATTTGCCGACGTATATTGGCATTGCGGAAGAATTGGCCAAATATCTCCTCTACTTCCACCTTGTTTTTCGTAATAAGGCTCTTCGCCTTTGACTCAGCGAAGTCCTCCTTTCCAAGCACACATTTCGGGGTATAAAGCTCAGCATATATTCTGACAGGCACTTCTTCCGGTACAGCCTTCTCTTCCGGTACAGGCTCCTCCTCCGGGGCAGTCTCCTC
>JAZUFN010000278.1:0-3540 GCA_045640725.1 Lachnospiraceae bacterium | reverse complement strand
TGCAATCAGAAGGAAACGGTTGGTATTGTTGCCACCTGTGGAGCGGACAATATCTACAAATTTCTGATTAATAGCGTTTGTGGTTTCGTACATCTGGTTTTCGGTAAGATTACCGGAATCCGGGCACTTGGTATTGTCATTGAGGCTTCTGCCCAGCTCTTCGTTGGCAGACTCGAAGATCAAAAGATCAGAGTAATCTTTGAATCTGGTAGCTACCTGGGTCCACATTTCGGTATATATCTTCCAGGCTTCATCCACAGTGGCAGGAGTTTTGGAACCAAACATACCCCACCAGCCGCCGTCCCAATGGTCATTTACTATTACGAACATCTCAGCTTCAATAGCGTATTTTACGATTTCCTCTACTCTGTCTAAAAGCTTTGAATTGATGGTGTAATTGCCGTTTTCATAGTCCATCATATTGGTCCAGGCCACGGGAATACGAAGGGTATCGAAGCCGGAATTTTTCATGCCGGTAATCATGGCAGCTGTTGTAACAGGCTGGCCCCAGTAGGTCTCGTATGTGGTAACTGAAGCATTTGTACCTACGGCTCCTTTAGCATAAGCTTCCATGGTGTTACCCAGGTTAATGCCGTTACCCATTATTTTGGTAAGCTCGATAGCAGTCATGTTTGAAAAATCAATGTTGCTGTATTTAACGGAGTTTTTATGGTCACCTGAAGCACCCTGAGTAGGTATAGGTGTAGGATCTGCCTGTTTACCCCAGTCCAAATCGGAAAGAGTGAAGGTTATGGTAATCTTGGTAGGAGCAGTAGCAGTCTTAAATGATACGGAATGGTTGGCAGTGTCTGTATCAATCTCTTCTACCTGAGAACCATCCCAGCCGTTTATGGGATCGTTGGTATCAAAGATGCCTGAGCTTTTGAAAGCGCTTTTGGCTTCCTTCTGGGTAACTGTAAGATCAGTGCTGTCTATCGTAATTTTGTCATACTTGATTTTGGCACCCTTAAGAGGAGACTGGGCATTTTCTGCGACCCCGGCATCCAGGATGTAGATGGCAGTCAGATTCTTGAGGGAAGTAACGCCTGCGGCTTTAGCTGCGTCAGAAAGATCAGTAGCACAGTCGAAGGTAAGAGTATATTGGCCTTGTTCTGTGACGAAAATGGACTGAGAAGCCTTTTCGTTGGAATAGTATGCAGTGTCAGCATCGTTGTAATATACATTGAGAGCAAGCTCAATAAAGTTGGCAGTGTCAGTAGGTTTTACGGAAGGGTCTCTGTTAGTGTCAGGGGTAACAATAGGCGTATTATCCGGGCCTTGTGTGGGCTCTGCAGATGGGGTAGCAGAAGGATTTTTGCCACATGCCGTAAGTAGGCCTGACAGACAAAGAACTCCGGTAAGCACCAGGGCTGTTAGTCTTTTTTTCATAAATATTCTCCTCTTTAAATAGGTGTAACATCTTGTAGTAAATATTTTAAGAGGAAGGTCGCAAAAAAAATACCGCTATAATCCAATATAATTACCATATTTTTTTTGACAAAAAAAAGAGCCTAAGCCCTTTTTCTTTTGGATATTAAATATTTTATGCCTATCACGCCGTAATGAATGGCTACTGCTAACAGCACCTGAATAATAAGCTGAATATAGTAGGCAGGAACCTTTCCGTATGGGATATTCCATTTGTATTTTCTGTTGAAGAATTCCACCCATAGGTAAAAAGGGAAATTCAGGGCACAAAGCTCATAAGATACTTTTCCCAGCCAGCTGATACCGGGATTACCGATAATCATGTCGATAAGCGGGAAACGTGTCACTATCATTAATATGGGGGCATAAAGGAGAACCAAGGCCAGGAGAACTTTATTGTGTACTTCGCCTGAGTAAACATAAGCCCCCAGCGAGGAATAAATCAGTGTAAAGGAAACAAGAGCTGTGATGGAGATACAGGCTACCTGCTTTTTACTCATTTTTTCACAGAAGTAAGCAACTAAAACGCCCATGAAAAATGCAATGTAACCACGGCACATATCACCGTTCATAAGAACCTTGGTAGAGCCTGCATTCATAAGACCTATGCCCAGCACAATAGGGAGTGCCATGAAGAAAAGGCCGCCATGGCGTTTGTTGATGCGAGCCAGAAAATAGAAGAGCAGGGTGCAGAAGAAATAAACACTTACATACCATAAGGGTCCGTTCAAGGAATGGTAATTGTTGACCCAGCTTTGTATCAGGAAGATATTTTCCAGGAGATTAGCAGGAGATGGAACAGTATTACACCAGTATTCGTTAAAGGTGTTTACGTATAATGCAGCACCGATATACATAATGATGGAGGATATAGCAGCAATGGGAATAAGCCTGGCGGCACGCTTTTTAAAGTATTCTCCAAAGGAAATTTTATCGGAGTTGATTCTCTCGTAATAAGCAAAAAGCTGGAAACCACTGATCATCAGCAGCAATTCCATCAGAGAATGACTTTTGGAAAAAGCCAACTGAGTAATTTTGTTGGTAAATTCCACCCACTTAACGTTGGAGCCGTCAGCATAGTATCCGGCAGGTGTGAACTGCCAGTAATGCCCTATTGTAACGGTAATAAGTACAGCCAAGCCCTTTAAAGTATCATAGGCTTTTACATATTTCTTTTTTTCCATGTTGTATCCCCCAGTAATTACCGATAATCATATGAAATGATTATAGATTAATGGTTTAGGAATAGCAAGAAGCTTTTTATTGCGATTAATCGGACAATACACTATAATTATTATTTGAAAATAATGTATTGGGAGGAAATTATGGGAATACTTGACACTTTGTTTAATCAGGCTTCGAAAGAGCTGACGAAGCAGGCAAAAAAGGGAATTAATATGGCTACAAAAAAAGTAGAGAAGGGTATTGAGAAGGCCATCACTACTAAAAATGAAACCTTTACCTTTAGTAAACTGCCGGAAACATTAGAAGAAATGAAAGCTCTTAAAGAAGCTGAACTCAAAACACCATATCAGGCAGCTGCTTTGGGCATGGTAGCGTTATGCGCATTTGAAAAGAATCCGGACGCCACATTCGAGATGATGGAGTTCTTAAATGGCCCGGATGATGTCAGCACATATGATAAGAAATTTATCACTGAGCGTCTCAGTAATAAAAAATACCTGCCCAGATCGTTTTTTGACGGGGCTACACCTAAAAACGGTTACACACCTAAAACTCCGTATAAGATTACTGTGTCTTCCAATCAGTATTCTTTCAATGAAGAGAATTATGCTTCTTTGCAGGTTATGAGTGGAGGCGCTGATAACCCAAGAATCATAAAGCTTCGTAAAAAACCATCTACCGGAGAGTGGTTTGTTCATAGCATGCAGGTTTATACCGGTATTCGTATCCCTGATTCGGAAAATCCTTGGGCATAAGTAGAAAATGTGACAGGGGGACGTATCTGTTTGACACAAATGTGACAGGGGGACGTATCCAATAACGTTAAGTTAAGTTTCAGACTAAGTAAACATTGAATTTAAATAGGATTAGAAAAAACTAATCCTATTTTTTTACAAAAAAGGTTGACAAATGAGCCCAAAAATGCGG
>JAZUFN010000277.1:0-8344 GCA_045640725.1 Lachnospiraceae bacterium | reverse complement strand
GCAGCAATAAACAGCATGCAGGCTGCAATGAAAACTAAGGGTTTTTTACGCATAGACTCCACGTCAGGTATCGATGTAGGCTTTTACATGGATACCATCCTCTAAGTATTCCTCGGAAATAATCTGACCGTTACGTCTGATTTTCTGAATTTCTCCTGCCTCAGTGAAGGCAAACACGCGCTCAATATATTTGCGCTTAGAACGGATTATATCATCGAGTGTGGTAGCCAGAATATCAAGTCCGCTTCCATCCTTTGCTGAAGACTTAATGACGTAATCAGCACGTGGGTCATTGAATTTATTCTCAGCCAGAGCAGGATTATCCATAGTAATATCCCACTTGTTGAAGATGGTGATGAAGGTCTGGCCTGATATACCGAGGCTGTGAAGGGTATCGTAGGTAACTTCCATGTGCTTTTCATAGTCTGGATTGGAAGAATCCACTACCTGGATTATAATATCAGAGTATTTTGCCTCTTCCAAAGTAGACTTGAAGGCCTCAATGAGATGATGGGGAAGCTTACGTACAAATCCAACAGTATCGGTAAGCAGCATAGACTGACCACTGGGGAGCTTCAGCTCTCTGGTAGTCGGATCCAAAGTGGCAAAGAGTTTATTTTCCTCCAATACACTGGCGCCGGTCAGTTTGTTTAACAAAGTTGACTTGCCGGCATTGGTATAGCCTACAATGGCAGCAATAGGAATGCCTGCTTTGGTGCGGGCTGCACGTGTGACGTCACGGGATCGAACTACATCCTCCAGGTCTGCACGAAGCTCAGAGATACGATCTCTGATGAGACGACGGTCGATTTCAAGCTTTTTTTCACCGGGGCCACGTGTGCCTATGCCACCGCCCAATCTGGAGAGCTCGGAACGGGAACCTATCAGATGTGACTGGCGGTATTTAAGCTGAGCCAGCTCAACCTGAATTTTACCCTCTCTGGTGACTGCATGCTGAGCAAAAATATCCAGAATAACCTGGGTTCTGTCGCAAACCTTTACATCCAATGCATCAGAAAGATTACTAAGCTGGGCCGGAGTGAGCTCGTCATCGCATACAACGCCGGTAGCATCAAGTTCTGCCACCATCTGCGCCAATTCCTCGACTTTGCCTTTGCCAAAGTAAGTAGTGCGATCGGGAGCCTCACGATTCTGAATAAGGGTGCCAACTGTCTCTGCGCCTGCAGTACGTACCAGCTCCTTAAGCTCTTCTAAGGATTCCAAGGTGTCATCATGTAGCAGCTCGCCATTTTTATAAGTATCACCTTCTGAAACTGCGATTAATATAAAACGTTCTTCTATTTCTTTTAATTCTATCAAATATATCCCCCCTTTGGTAGTGGGTTTTTAATAATTATGTAAAAAATTATGCCATTTGTGCCATATACAGGTCATAGTACTGACCTTTTTTTGCCAGTAACTCTTCATGGGTGCCGGCTTCTACAATGTGACCATCATTTACTACAAAAATGCGACTGGCATTTTTTATAGTGGAAAGTCTGTGGGCGATAACAAAGGAAGTTCTGCCCTGAAGCAGTGAAGCTATACCATCTTGTACCAGACGTTCAGTCTTGGTATCGATAGAGGAGGTAGCCTCATCCAGAATAAGGATTCTGGGAGCAGAAAGCATGGTGCGGGCAAAGGCGATAAGCTGGCGTTCACCGGCAGACAGGCCGGCACCTCTTTCCTTAAGCTCAGTATCATAGCCTTTTTCCAGCTTCATAATGAAGTCGTGAGCGTGTACAGACTTGGCAGCGGCTTCTACTTCCTCATCAGTGGCATCCAAGCGACCGTAGCGGATGTTTTCGCGGATAGTGCCGGTAAAAAGGAAATTATCCTGGGTCATAACACCCATCTGAGCTCTCAGTGACTCAATGGTGACATCTGTAAGACCATAACCATCGATAGTTATGCTTCCTTGCTGAATATCATAAAACCTTGAAACAAGATTTACAATAGTTGATTTTCCTGCGCCTGTCGGACCCACCAAAGCAATGGTCTCACCGGGCTCCACATGGAACGAAACGTTGTCAAGGACACCCTTTTTATCGTCATAGGAGAAAGAAACATTTTTAAAGTCCACTGCTCCCTTGACGTCAGGCAGCTCGATAGCCCCCGGTCTGTCAGCTACTTCAGGCTCCATATCCAGAAGCTCGAAAATACGGTTGGCACCGGCAATATTTCTGACAATCTGATTGTAAAGATTGCCCAACTGCTGGATGGGCTGCCACATCATGCTGGCATAAGAAGCGTAAGCAACAAGGGTACCTACATTAACTTCCTTAAAATGCAGATATTTTACTGCTGTGTAATACATGCATACATATGCAAGAGCGGAACAGATATTTATTACTCCGAAAAAAGCGTCGTTGATACGAACAGCATCTCTAAAGGAGTCACGATCTTCTTTTACCATTTCGTAGAATACATCGCGGGTCTCAGCTTCCGCTGCAAAGCTTTGAGTTATACGGATACCGGCTACATCTTCATGTATGGCTCCGGACAAATTAGAGGATTTTTTCTTATGGATACCCCAAAGCTTGTGGCACTTATTCTCTATATATGTAAGGCCAAGAGCCAAAATAGGAAAAGTAATAAGAGTAGCCAAAGCCAGCTGCCAGTTTTTAACGAGGATAATGACGATAACCGCAATAAGAGTCAAAAACTGCGGAAGTAAAGTGGTAACTACGGAAGAAAGCACTTCCTTAAGGGAATTTACATCCTCGATAATACGATTTAATATCTTTCCGGCAGGAAGACTGTCGAAAAACTTAAGCCCAAGGGTCTGCAGGTGGATGTAGAGATCTGATCTTAAGCGAACCACCAGCTTGTTGGACATAACAGACATGAGGTACATTCTAAGCTTTACCAGTACAAAAGAAATAGCATTTAGTACAACACCCAGAATAACAATGGCAAAAAGCCCCTGCATGTCCTGATTTGCGACGTTTACATTGATTGCGTGCTCGATAATAAGAGGATTTACCAGGGAAATGACTATGGAAAAACCCATTATAACCAGTACGGGAATAACATATTTTTTATATTCAAATAATAATTTTAAGAGCCGTCCGAGAGTTTTGCTATTGGAGACCTGAGCGTCCTTCTCGTCGGCACGAACTGCGTTTACTGCCATAAATTAGGCCTCCTTTACTATATACTCAGAATCGGAAATACCCATCTGAGTCACGTATGTTTCATAATACAGACCGCGAAGCGCCAGAAGCTCTTCATGTGTGCCTCGCTCTTTAACAGCGCCGTCAGATAGAACGATGATTTCATCTGCATGACGTACAGCTGATATTCTGTGTCCGATAATGATTTTAGTGCAGTCAACATCAGAAATAACCTTCTGAATTTCCTGCTCTGTTTCTGTATCCAAGGCTGAAGTGGAATCATCCAGTACCAGTACGGGAGCGTTTTTAGCCAGGGCTCTGGCTATGGAGATACGCTGCTTCTGGCCGCCGGAGAGTCCCACGCCTCTTTCACCAATTACTGTATCTCCCTGATGTTCCAGATGTTCTACAAAGCCTTCAGCGCTGGCTTTTTTCAAAGCATCCTTAACATCTGCCTGGCTCAGTTTATTTCTGAGACCAAATTTAACATTGGCATCAACAGTATCTGAGAATAGGAAAACATCCTGTGATACCTGGGAAATGGCTCCTCGGAGCTGAGACAAAGAAAGTTCTTTTATATCTGTGCCGTCCAGTTTTATAGTACCGTTCGCAGGATCATAGAATCTGAAAAGCATGGTGATAAGACTGGTTTTGCCGGAGCCTGTAGCGCCCATAACACCCAGAGTCTTACCTTCAGGCAGGTCAAAAGATATATTTTTGAGGATATCCTTGTCTCCTACAGAGAAAGAAACATCATCGAAAGTGATATGACCTTTCACTTCAGGTAAAACCGTAGGATGGGAAGGATTAACAATGTTTGGCTGTTCTGCTGCGATTTTCTTGATTTTTTTCCAGCTGGCAAAAGTGGAAGCAAATTCATTGGCGCACCAAGCTATATCGGTCAATGGCCAGTTCAGCATGGAGCAATAAGCAATGAAAGCTGTGAGAGTACCCAGCTGCATTTCACCATCCATAACCATTTTACCACCAAGAATAATGGTGGAAAGTGGCATAAGGCTTACAAAGAAGGTGAAGAGAGGCTGATATTTAATCATGGTCTTGGCCTGCTTCATATTCAGGTCATAATAAGCCTGATTGTGGGCCAGAAAACGCTTGATTTCAAACTTCTCACGGGCAAAAGCTTTTACAGTACGAACGCCTGCAATATCTTCTTCGGCAATGGTATTGAGCTTGGCATTTTCTTCACTGATATCAGAATAAACCGTATCCAGCTTTTTCTCCAGGAAAAAGGCCATGAATACACAGAATGGTATAAATACTGTAGGTAAAATAGCAAGTATCGGATTCAGAGTGTACATGTGATACAGTACCAGACCCATGGTCATAATCATCTCAGCGAAAAGCATAGCTATAAAACCTACGCCACCCCAAACGGTATCACAGTCATTTTTTATACGTGCCATCAATTCACCTGTGCTGGTCTTGTCAAAAAACGAAAGACTCAGGGACTGAACGTGATTAAAAAGGTCACGGCGAATATCGTTGGCGATATCGCAACCCGTCATATCAAAGACAAATTCTTTGAAATACTGAGTAATGGCAGTGATTACACCAATAATTGCAATAGAAATAAGAAGATGCGGTAAAGCATCCATTACACCTGCTATAATAACATCATCTACAATATCCTTGTAAATAAGCGGAAGGCGATTATCCAGGGCTACTGTTGTTATCAGACAGGCGGTACCAATTAAGTATCTATACCAGTATTTTGCCATATAAACTGGTAATTTCTTCATAAAAATTCCCCCTTACTTAACGTATTAGAGCGGCTGTATCCCAAATATTAAGTTGCATTCAAATGGGCAAAAAAATACCAAGGATACGCACATAGACATTCCTCGGTCGAATTCTAAAATATAGATGTCATAGAAATGGTATGACAGAATCAGAATAAAGATACCGAGGTAAATATATTCATGCTATTGGATCGAACTGTTAAAATCATGGCTTTTACCTCGCTTTCGTAATATTTGTGATAAAATAACAGCCGTTCGATGAACTGTTACCTTAGCACCTATATATTGATACCATTTTTTTATTTATAAGTCAACACCAAATTTGAAAATAATAAATAAAATAATTTTAATCTCTCGTTGTGTCGATATTATTATTGCAAACAATAGGAAAAAATAAGATAATGATTTTCGTAACAGACCGTGAATAGTAATAAGGAGCAAATTATGAAAATAATATATAAAAAAGCTTTGTTGCTTATTTTATCGCTGACATTGCTGACAACATGCGGATGCGGAGCCAGAGGAAAAAGTGAAAAACAGCTTGTGAAGGAATTGAATAAAAAAATATCTTTCGATTTTGCTCTTTTAGAGGACGTGGGACAGACAAATATGAATAGCTACAATGTAAGCATTCCTACAGAGCACAGTGCAGACTATTACTTACCACAGTATGATGCAGAGTACAAAAAAGGACAAAAAGAAGGTAAATATGTCGCTTACTCTGTTACTGCCTATCCGGCCTACACTTCCGGCGGACATTTTGTTACTATGATTTATTGCTCCGATCCAACAATAGATTTTTTTGGAGTAAATCTTAATTTTTCCATGGATAATATTGAGGCTGCTTTTAAGGAAGCAGGTTATAAGCCGGAAAGCACATATAGAAACGGCAACAGAAGCATCAGAGTGAAGGTAAATGACAATATAGCCTTTGGTGTATACGAGACTTCCGAAGGTCACAAGTATTTTGCTGCGGGAGCTACGGTACTTAAAGACAAGCATTCTTACGATTTTTTTAAATAGAAGAATATACTAAAAGACGCAGGGGCGTTTCTTACTCTTGGCTTATATAAAGCTAAAAGTGAGAAACGCCCCATGTTTGTAGCGTGTAAAATATTACTGAGAATACCAATTGTTATGGAAATATGTGTTACCTATAAAGGTAAATTTATTAAAGTGAAGTACAGGATAGCCTCTGGACTTACTTTCTGCAGACGCCTTGGACTGGAAATAATAGAAGTCCGCAGGAAGATTGGTGGCACCGGACATAACTGCATCTACAATTTGATAACATTCATTTAGTCTGTCTTTGTATCTTGTAGTGGATATGAAAGTACTCAGTTTCTTTGAATCCACCTTCCAGTTGGTCATAAACGGATTAGCACCGGAGAACTGGTAAGGAGAACTAAGCACTGCAGTAATGGTATTGCCGTACCCGCCATTTAGCAGACGGTTGACGATAACAGTGGCGGCTGCCAATTTACCCTCATATGGATGCCATCCGACTTCCTGCAAAAGAGTAGCTGCAAAGAAGTCTCGCTCCTGAGAGGACATGGTATAATTTTTAAAGAAATCATATCTGGAACCTGAGAGACTACCATTGGTAAGTCTGTTGGTAATAGGCAATGATTTTTCAGGATCCAGGTATTTATCAGAGTTGAAAGCTGCGCGAAGCTTGTACTGGAAAGATTCCTTTTCCTTATCTTCAAGCATCTTTTTAATCTCTGCTGTTGTCAGACCGGCAGTAAGATTGAAACTAATGGTAACGTCACTTGCTTTGATATAGCCATAGTTATCAGAATCGAGTTCTACACAAAGCCAATCTTCGGTACTTCTGGTAAGGCATAGAATAAACTTATCACCCTTACTTGCAACCTTAGTATAATCCTCAGAAATGCTGGGGCCCTGACGGACATTGGTGGTCCTTTTTATCACAGCCTCTGCACCCTTTTGTTCATCTACATAAGCAGCAGCTTCATAGCCGGAATAAGTATACTTTTTGTATACATATTGATTTTTAATGGAACCGGAATTGATCTTGTACCAGTCTCCGCAGTCTTCAACCACTGTAGCATAGTTACCGAAGTATATCTTTCCTGTAATTGCGCTGCTGGTGCTGGCATCATTTCTTACATTGAGAGTGTTAACCTTAATTATGATGACATTAGACTCATAATACTCAGGTATTTCCGTAGGAGTAGGCGAAGGAGTATTAGACGCTTCCGGAGTCATTGTAGGAACCGGAGTAGCCGAGAAATTTGGCTGTTCACCACCGATGGTAGGAAAAGGGGTGCCGGTAGTCTGTCCGATGCCAGGTGTAACACTTGTAGGCGGAACCGTATTTGTTGTTGTGGCTTGCGGGGTGCTGGATATGCCCGGCGGCGGAGTGACTTTATTGGTATCAGTACCGGAAAATGCCTCAACCAGAGACTTATCGGAACTGCCAAACAGTCCTGCGACCATCAGTAAAACCAGCATACTACTAATCATAAGAATTAGTCGTCGCTTGTTCTTCATTAATTATCCTCGATATTGAAAATATGACCTTTTATTGTCTAAAAAAACAAAAACACAACATATGTTACCATAAAATTGTGTTTTTTTCAAGAAAATGCAATGAAAGGGGGGGTGAAAACGCTAGTTTTCGCCATCAGACGAGTAATCCTTTACCACAACTTTACCACTTTCCTGAGCGTATAAGAGCTTCAGAATAATAGGTGTAAGGATGGATGAGGTGACAATAAGTAAAATAACGGCTGCAAAATATTCAGGTGCCACGAGACCGACAGCCAGTCCCTTTTGGGACACAATCAGGGCTACTTCGCCTCGAGTCATCATACCTACGCCAATCTTTAAGGAATCGGAGGCATTGAAGCCGATGACCTTGGAGATAAGTCCGCATCCGACAATCTTTGTAACCAGTGCTACCACTACGAAGAGAACGCAGAAAAGAAGCAGGGAGGTTTTGAAATTGGAAAAATCTGTCTTTAATCCAATGGAAGCAAAGAAAATCGGGCCAAAAAGCATGTAAGAATTGATGTCCATCTTTTCTGCTATATAGTCAGAATCTCTGATAGAACAAAGGATAATTCCTGCAGCATATGCACCTGTAATGTCTGCAATTCCAAAATATTCCTCGGCAATATATGCAAGAGCAAAACAGTATGCAAGTCCTGCTATAGGAATACGTCTAGTATGAGGATATCTTTTATCAACTCTCTTAAATATCTTGTATGAAATAAGACCAACAACACCAGAAAATACAAAGAAAAGAACTGTTCTAATACATACGTCAGCCACACCGCCAGTTCCAGAACTAAGTGATACTACGAATGTAAGTACTACGATACCAATGACATCGTCAATAATAGCTGCCGCAAGCACGGTAGTGCCCACCTTACTCTTTAAGTATCCAAGCTCCTTAAGTGCAGAAACCGTAATACCTACCGATGTCGCAGTCATAATAAC
>JAZUFN010000276.1:0-14039 GCA_045640725.1 Lachnospiraceae bacterium | reverse complement strand
TTTTATCTCTTTTTTCTTCTTTGAGTAGCAAAGTCTGCATACTCCTGAGGAATAAGGCCGTTTAGCAGCATCTGGGAAAGATTCTCGGCAAATTCGTTGTCTGAGTCTGCATTGTGTGCCATATTGTTAAGTATTGAAAGGACTTTGTCTTTGTATTCTCCGCCATTGTAAACACTGTCTCTGTAAAGGAGGCGGGCACAGTAGACTTCACGAAAATATTTTCCGTAGTTTTCTTTATTTATCTTGGATTCCGTAAGGATAAGCTCCAAGGACAGCACTTTCATAATATTTTGAACGGAACCGGAAGTACAGAAAATATCAGGGCCAATGCCATATAAAGACTTTTTAAAGGCTGATCTGGTACTGCCTTCTGCAGTTCGATAATTGGGAAGCAGAGGCTTATACAGGGCCCCTATAAAGGATGGCGGCTGGAGTGCAGCGTATTCTCTGGAAGGAAAGCAGGGAACACTTGCATTAATATGCAGTTCCCTATAGTCATACAGTGAAAATTTAAGCATCCTTGGCTCTGCTTCTAAAAGAAGAAGATAGGCAAAAGTTTTGTCTTTCCATAGGATAGCGGGACATTCATAAATGTCTTTTTCATGGCAGTTATCTATAAGAATGGCTACGTGCTCTTTCTTGACTTTATACTTATGCATTATTTTCTTCATCTTAGCTTCGTCGATGGAGAGAAGATGATTGTTTTTAAGAGCAGGATCGTTGGAATTTTTATTGACCTCTGAAGCAGCTTTTTTATCATCGCTGATCCATTCCAGGGCGCCGGGACGATTATCTGCATTTTTACCTTCTTTATGGGCTTCTTTGCGGCGTTCCTTTTCACGCTGCTTTTCCTGAGCTTTTCTTTTGCGCTCAGCGTCTCTGACTTTGTCATCCACATTGGAAAAACGGGATGAGAGTATGTAACCTATGTCTGCTATAAGCAGTATGACAGCTATAAAGGTAAGCACGCTGTTTTGCATGATAAATGAAGCAATAAGCACTCCGGTCCCCAGGATAAGCCCCATTATCATAAGGAAAAGAACGCCCTTGGTCCTATTGTCACCATGTTTAAATGTGTTGGATATTCGCCCCATAAAATCCTCCATTACATATGAAAATATTATAGCATTTATGCTTATTATGTCAAAGTGAAAAGGAAAAAGTTGACACAGGGACGTTTCTCATTGTCAACTTTATAATTATTTAATAAAACATGAATATATAGTTGACAAATATGGTATCATTGTATACAATAATGCATAACACTGATTTCAAAGAAGTTTATACACGGATACAGTTGTGTAAACCAGGCCCGTATATGTGTGTCATTTATTGCTCTGTAGACAGAGAGCATGAGGTAGAAAAGGAGTTGCTATGCTGGAAAACGTATTAGAAAACAGAAAAGTTCATGTTAATACTCACACCAATCTTCTTCAGTTGGAAGAGCATATGTATGAGCTGGTAGATGTGGTTAAGCCCAATGTGTTCCGTAATCTTTTTCCCTATGATGAGATTCCGAAGATTGCTTTTAATGATCGTATCGTGCCCCATTGCTTCCCTGAAGAGATATGGATTACAGATACCACCTTCCGTGATGGTCAGCAGTCCAGAGCTCCTTATACATCCGAGCAGATAGTGACTATTTACGACTACCTGCATAAGCTGGGTGGCCCCAATGGCCTCATTCGTCAGAGTGAATTTTTCGTATATAGTAAAAAAGACAGGGATGCTCTCTATAAATGTATGGAGAGAGGCTATAAATTCCCTGAATGTACTACCTGGATCAGAGCTACCAAAAGTGATTTCGAGCTGGTACGGGATCTTGGTGTCAGAGAGACAGGTATTCTGGTATCATGCTCTGACTATCACATCTTTTATAAAATGAAGATGACTCGTGCCCAGGCTATGGAGCACTACCTTAATATAGTACGTGAATGTCTGGAGACAGGCATTGCTCCCAGATGCCATCTGGAGGATATCACCAGATCCGATATCTACGGCTTTGTTATTCCTTTCTGCTTCGAGCTTATGAAGCTGGGAGCGGAGTATGGTCTTCCGGTCAAGATTCGTGCCTGTGATACTATGGGCTATGGGGTAAATTTCCCCGGTGCCGTTATACCACGTTCCGTACAGGGTATTATCTACGGTATCATGACCCATGCAGGTGTTCCTTCAGAGCTTTTGGAGTGGCACGGACATAACGACTTTTACAAGGCCGTATCCAATTCTACTACTGCATGGCTCTATGGTGCATCCGGTATCAACTGTTCACTTTTCGGTATCGGTGAACGTACCGGTAATACTCCTCTTGAGGCTATGGTATTTGAGTATGCACAGCTTAAAGGCACGCTGGACGGCATGGACACTACCGTTATTACTGAGCTGGCAGAGTATTATACCAAGGAGCTGGGCTACAATATTCCGCCACGTACACCTTTTGTAGGAAAGAATTTCAACGTTACCCGTGCGGGCATTCACGCTGACGGACTCCTTAAGAATGAAGAAATTTACAATATATTTGATACAGAGAAATTCCTAAACAGACCGGTAGTCGTATCAGTATCCAATACTTCGGGCCTGGCAGGTATTGCTCACTGGATTAATACTTACTTTAAGCTCAAGGGAGATGCTCAGATTAAGAAAGATCATCCTATGGTAACTAAAATCAAGGCCTGGGTTGATGAAGAGTATGACAACGGCCGTATTACTGTTATTACCGACAAGGAAATGTCCGACCTTATTCAAAAGTATCAGCCTGAGTATGGTATGGACTTGCCTCAGGTAGCCGGAGCATATAATTAGAAATATTTTTGTATACATCTATACAATTTGGAGAAAATGGTATACAATGGGGGCTGCCCTTTATGGGACAGGTATCAATGCATTTTCATTGATATATAAAGAAAAAGGTGAAAACAGTGAAAGAAACAGAAGAAGCAGTAGAATTAAAAGATGGCGGTGAGGTCTCCAAAGAGGTTTCTGACAAGTATTCCTTAAGAGGCCGCGTATTTAATAGAATCAGAGAGGATATTTTATCCGGAAAATACGCTGAAAATGAAGAGCTAAAGGAAGTATCCATAGGTAATGAGCTGGGGGTCAGCCGTACTCCTGTACGTGAGGCTTTGCGTCAGCTGGAGCTGGAGGGACTGGTTAATATTATCCCCAATAAAGGAGCTTATGTTACCGGTATTTCCCAGAAGGATATGCATGATATCTATGTTATCCGTTCCTATCTGGAGGGACTTGCATCCCGTTGGGCCTGTGAGGCCATTACTCCCGAGCAGATAGATGCACTGGAGGAAAATGTTTACCTGGCAGAGTTCCATATTAAAAAGCATCATTACGAGATGATAGTAGAGATGGACAGCCAGTTCCATGAGTCTATCTATGAGGCTTGCGGATCCCGTATGCTGGCTCATCAGCTGGCTACCTACCACCACTATGTAGAGAGACTGCGTAAGCAGACCTTGGGACGTGAAGAGCGTGCCATTAAGTCCAATCAGGAGCATGCAGCTATTTTAGAGGCTATCAAAAATCATGATGCAGATCTGGCTGAGAAGCTGGCCCATGACCATATCATGAGCACAATTGCCAATCTCAATAAGCAGGGACTGTAGTGTTACTATTCACAGTCCATTTATCCTGAATAGTAACAATTGACAAAACTTAGTAGGTATGATATTTTTTATCACAATAAAGAGAGCAAAGGCGTTCCAAGATTTTGGAGCGCCTTTTTCTTATATATAAAATGCTAAGGAGGACAAACAAATGAAAGAACAGGAACAGGCACTTATTTCTCACACCGAGAAAATAAACAGTTTGTTAGCCCGGTATGGCGTGAAATTCGGTATCTATAAAAATGGTACATTTAAGGAGCAGTTATTTCCTTTTGATTCAATACCAAGAATCATTGCACATGACGAGTTTGAAATGCTGGAAAAAGGGCTCAAACAAAGAGCTTTGGCATTGAACCTCTTTTTAAAGGATATTTATTCGGAAAAGAAAATTGTAAAAGACGGTGTGGTACCTGAAGATTTTATTTTTGCATCATCCGGCTATATGGCTGAATGTGAAGGTGTTATGCCACCCAAAGGCATTTATTCACATATCTCCGGCATTGACTTAGTAAAGGGAAAGGACGGAGTATGGTATATACTGGAAGATAATCTTAGAGTGCCATCCGGTGCCTCTTATCCGATGATTGCCAGAGATTTGTGCAGGAAAAGCTCTCCGGAGACCTTCAGTAATATGAAACTGATTGATAATCGTAACTATGCTGAGCTTCTCAGAAAGACCATGGATTACGTGAATCCGGGCGGGCATACGGTTATACTTACGCCGGGACGATACAATGCAGCTTATTTTGAACACTCTTATCTGGCAGAGAAAACGGGAGCGCATTTGGTAACCGGCTCGGAGCTGTTTGTTGAAAATGATTTCCTGTACTACGTGAGTGCCAGTGGCGTAAAGGAGCGAGTGGGAGCAGTATACAGAAGAATTTCTGATGAATACCTGGATCCAATGAATTTTAATCCTGAATCACTTATTGGTATTCCCCATATCTATGATGTTTTCAGAAAAGGAAATGTAGCTTTGATTAATGCACCGGGAAACGGCGTGGCTGATGATAAAGGTATATATTACTTTGTTCCCAAGATGATTAAATACTATCTGGGTGAGGAGGCCATTCTCAAAAATGCGCCTACCTATCTGCCTTTTTACAAAGAGGATATGGATTATGTACTGGAACATTTTGATGATTTGGTACTTAAGGATGTGGCTGAGGCAGGAGGCTATGGAGTTGTTTTTGGTAATACGATGACGGTGCAGCAGAAGGAGGACTTTATTGCCCTGCTAAAGGCTGAGCCCAGACGTTTTATAGCTCAGGAGGTAATAGATTTTCAGGATTTGGATATTGTGGATGAGGGAGAGATTGTAGCCAGAAAGGCTGATCTCAGAGCATTTGTTTTAATGGCAGATGAACCTATGGTATGGGCCAGCGGCCTCACAAGATTTTCCAGAAATCCCGCATCATTTATAGTTAATTCATCGCAAGGAGGAGGATTTAAAGACACATGGGTATTATCTCGGTAGAACAGGTTGACCACCTTTATTGGTTAGGCAGATATACAGAGCGTGTATATACTACACTTAAAGCTTTTGAAAAAAGTTATGACAAAATGATTGATGCCAGGGAAGATGACTATCATTACTATTGTGAATCGCTTGATATCCCGGACATTTATTATTCAAAAGAAGATTTTCTCTTTAGATATCCTTTTGATGCTACTATTGCTGATTCTATTATCAGTAATCTTAACAGGGCCTATGATAATGCTATAGTGCTTAGAGAGACTATCGGATCAGATGCACTTTCTTATATCCAGCTCTCTATATATGCTATGAACAGGGCAGCCCAAAGTGATGCGCCACTTATTGAATTACAACAGATTGCAGATCAGATTCTTTCCTTTTGGGGCATTATAGATGACCAGATTGATTCGGAACAGGTAAGAAATATCCTTAAATCCGGTAAAAGAATAGAAAGGGTAGACCTCTTTGCCAGACTGGAATTGGATAAAGTTACTTTGGAAAGAGAAACGCGAAGAATGATTCCAAGAGTGCTTCGAAGCGGTATGAAATATAATGAAAAGGCCCTTAGTATGGTGAGCAGTCTGATTAATGACAGTAATCTGAATTACAACGATATAATCACCAATGTTGAAGCAATCATATAATAAGGCTTGCAGGAAGGATAAAAGGAAATAAGGTGGCATTTTTATACTATGAATACAAGATGAAAATCAGCTATTCTCAGCCGGTTGACAAATGTTATTTTACGATAAAGGCTATTCCGGCAGAGGATTTTCGACAGATAGGCATCTCCTATGATATTGAACTGCTTCCTGACAGTGGATACTCAGAAAGTAGGGATTCTTTCGGAAATATCCAGATAATCGGCTGCGTAAACGAAGGGCACCGGGTATTCGAATTTTTCATAAAGGGTATGGTAGAGACACAGGATACCTGTCATACAGGAGGCATCAATCCGAATGTTATAGGCATGTATAAATATCCTCATGGAAAGTGTATGGCAGGTGAAAACATAAGGGCCTTTGCCAAGGAGCTGGAGCCTGAATTAAACACTTGTAAAAACGAAGAAGAAAAGTGCCTGTTTATAATGCACAGGCTGTATGAACGCATGTCCTATGAGCCGGGAAGCACGGAAGTCAGTACCAAAGCAGAAGAGAGCTTTTCCAAGGGAAAAGGCGTTTGTCAGGACTATTCTCATATATATATAACACTCCTCAGACTTTTTGGCATTCCTGCCAGATACGTTTGCGGACTTATAGTGGGAGAGGGAAAGAGCCATTCCTGGGTAGAGGCTGCTTGCGGCAGTGACTTCATAGCCTTTGACCCTACTCATAACAAAAAAATTGGAGACGAGTATATAAAGCTTGGGGTAGGCAGGGATGCTGCTGATTGTGCCATAAACAGAGGCGTTATGTGGGGCGGAGGACTGCAGGAACAGGACATTGAAGTTCAGGTACAGAAGTACTATTAAGTAATTAAGGAGCAGGTAATGGTAGAGATAGTAGCATCGGTAGGCCTTCCTATTGATGAAAAACTAATGATAAAAAAGAACCGGATTTTACCTGAAGGTGGGGAAAAATCGGGGATGAAGCGCATCAGCATAGTTACGGGTATCCATGGAGATGAGCTGGAAGGTCAGTATGTATGCTATGAGCTTCAGAGAAGGATAGCGGAGGAAAAAGACAAGCTTACCGGCATTGTGGATATATATCCGGCCATGAATCCTCTGGGGATTGATTCCATAACCAGAGGGATTCCGGCTTTTGATCTGGACATGAACAGACTCTTTCCCGGAAATATTGACGGAAATATGACAGAATATCTGGCAGCCGGGATTATAAAGGATGTGGCCGGTTCAGACTGCGTTCTTGATATTCATGCCAGCAATATTTACCTGACAGAAATCCCACAGATCAGAATAAATGAACTGCATGAGGAAAAGCTGGTACCGTTAGCTCAAAAAGCAAATGTTGATTTTATTTGGGTACACGGAGCCAGTACTGTTCTGGAGGCCACCTTTGCCCACAGCTTAAATTCCATAGGGACACCGGTTCTGGTGGTGGAAATGGGTGTGGGCATGAGACTTACCAAGGCCTATGGCAATCAGCTGATAGAGGGAATTTTTAATCTCATGAAAGAGCTGGGTATCTGGAACGGGGCTGTCACTGAGGTGAAAAAGCCAATGATATCCAGACTGCCTGGGGATGTCAGTTATTTGAATGCTTCAGCCAGTGGCCTTTTTGTACCGGAAGTTTTACATGGCGCAATGTTAAAAAAGGGTCAGCTGATAGGGAAAATTGTAGATCCTTTATGCGGTAAGGTACTGGATGAAGTGCGAGCACCACAGGGTGGCATGCTTTTTACTATCAGGGATTATCCTATTGTAGATGAGGGTTCACTAATGGGCCGTATTCTAAATGAGGAGGTCTGCAGGTATGAATAAAAAGGTGATTTTTGAGATAAAGGGCATGTACAGGGATGACTTTCGTATCACCGGCTATGAATTTGGCCAGGGAGAAAAGGCTGTATGCATAATAGGTAACTCCAGGGGAAATGAGGTGCAGCAGATTTACTGTTGCTCACAGCTGGTGAAAAAAATGAAACAGCTGGAGGAAGAAGGTCGTATTCTTGAGGGGAAGAAAATTCTTATAATTCCTTCTATTAATCCGTATTCTGTAAATATTCAGAAGCGTTTTTGGCCTACTGATAATACAGATATAAACAGGATGTTTCCCGGATATAATCTGGGAGAAACAACACAGAGAATAGCTGATGGTGTTTTTAAAGAGATAATGGACTATCAGTATGGAATACAGTTTACCTCATTTTATATGCCGGGGGATTTTGTGCCACATGTCCGCTATATGAAGGAAGGCTTTACCAATCAGGAAGAAGCAAAGAAGTTTGGCCTTAAATACATAGTGGAAAGAGGTGTAAGGCCTTATGATACTGCCACATTAAATTACAATTGGCAGGTATGGGATACAGTGGCTTTTTCCCTGTATACTGATACCACTGAGAAAATAAGTAATACCGGAGCAGGGCAGGCTGTCATGGCCGTAATGAATTTTTTGGCTAATAATGGAATAATAAAATATTCTGCTATTGGAGAAAAAAGACAAAGGGTGGTGGATGATAGCGATTTTATATCTGTAAGAACAGAGAAATCCGGATTTTTTGAGCCGCTGGTTAAGGCAGGAGAAAAGGTGGTAATGGGAAAAGCATTAGCCAATATTCTTAATCCGTACGAGGGCACGGTACTGGAGACTTTATATGCTCCGGTTGACGGTAGAATTTTCTTTATTCATAATGCCCCAATTACTTATGCTAATACTGCGGTAATTAAAATATTAGCTGATGAGTAGGATATGTGAGAGCGGAGCGATTTGTGACAGGGGGACGTATCTAATTGACACACTTTTTGGGAAAAGTGTGTCAAACAGATACGTCCCCCTGTCACATTTGTGTCAATTAGATACGTCCCCCTGTCACATTTGTGTCAAACAGTCACGTCCCCCTGTCACAAATCGCTCCCCTGTTACTTGCTATCTGGCGGGATTTAGGGTACAATATACTCTGTATACGTGGGCCCGTTTTTTATAAATTCATGGCCCGGAGGGAGAAGTATGGACTATTTAGCTGACAGAATCCAGGGAACATTAAAACTGCTTTCAAGTCTTCGTCATGAGAAGACCAGGGCAGTGGACGAGGTTTTATACAGACAGCTTTCAGGCTATGGGGAGCGTGATAACTGTTTTGATCCCGAGGCATGCTGGGTGCCTTTTGGACGCAGTGACACATGGGGCGGTCATGAATGTCATGTAGCCTTTAAGACAGATATTGTTATTCCGGAGGAATATAAAGATAAAAGGGTAGTAGTCAGTATGTCTACAGGGGCTACGGACATTTGGAATACAGACAATCCTCAATTTTTGGTATATGTAGATGGTACGCCCAGATGTGGTCATGATATGAATCATTACGAGACCATCCTTTGTGAAAAGGCAGTTCCTGGGACCGTATATGAGTATGGTCTTTATGCCTATTCCAATATGGCCGGTGCCAGAGATTTTATGACTCTTGATATATCAGCTGTAGATACAGCTACAGAGCAGCTGTACTATGATATGAGGGTGCCCTTTGAAATAGCCTGTCTTATGAAAGAAACGGATATGTTGCGAGGGCAGTACTTAAAGGTATTAAATGATGCTGTATCTCTTTTGGATCTGCGTAGTCCTCACAGCGCCTGTTACCAGGAAAGCGTGGAAAAGTGCGACAGATTTTTACGGGAAAAAATATATAATCCCAAGACACGTGTTATTTCAGCGGATCCCATCAGTGATGTGACCGTATCATCTGTGGGCCATACCCATATTGATGTGGCTTGGAAGTGGCCACTTCGTCAGACCAGAGAAAAAGCCCTCAGGAGTTTTTCCACTGTTCTGTATGAGATGGAGCATTTTCCTGAGTACAAATTCATGTCATCCCAGCCTCAGCTTTACCAGTTTGTAAAAGAAGAAAGCCCTGTTATTTTTGAAAAAATAAGACAGCGTGTGGCAGAGGGCCGCTGGGAGCCGGAAGGCGCCATGTATGTGGAAGCGGATTGTAATCTCACATCAGGGGAGTCTCTTATCCGTCAGATACTATACGGAGAGAGATTTTTTGAAGAGGAATTTGGAAGGGGTAGCGATAATGAAGTGCTTTGGCTGCCGGATGTGTTCGGCTACAGCGCCGCTATGCCTCAGATACTTAAAAAATCAGGCATCAAGTACTTTATGACTACCAAAATAGGCTGGAATGAGTACAACAAGATACCAAACGATACCTTTATGTGGAAGGGCATCGATGGTACCGATATACTTACTTACTTTATTACTACAAAGGATTATGTTACCAATCCGGAGACTACCAAGACCAGATTTGAGACTACCTATAATGGTCGTCAGAATCCCAATCAGATCATGGGTACCTGGCAGCGTTATCAGAACAAGGATATAAATAAAAATGTGTTGACCTGCTATGGCTTCGGTGACGGTGGTGGCGGTGCTACCATGGAAATGCTGGAGATGTCCCGCCGCATGGAAAAGGGACTTCCGGGATGCCCACGTACAAAGCAGTCTCACGTAAAGGAATTTTTCCATACTCTGGAGAAAAATCTGGAGGGCAAGGAAATACCTTCCTGGAATGGTGAATTATATCTGGAATATCATAGAGGCACCTATACCTCCATGGCCAGAAATAAGAAGTATAACAGGCTTATGGAAATCACCAACGAGGCAGCTGAAAGCTTTAGTACCTTGGCGTTGATGGCGGGTGGTCTTAATACATATCCTAAGAGCGAATTGCGATATATCTGGCAGACTACCCTTTTGAATCAATTCCATGATATTTTGCCGGGCTCATCTATCTACGATGTATATGAAGATTCAAAGCAGCAGTATGAAGAAATTTTCGGCGTATCCAATATGCTGAAAAACAGGGCAGCTGCAGCTATCGTATGCGGAGTAAACGGAAGCGGAGAGGAGGAGCTCTCCGAAGTGCGGGTAGAAGTGCTTAAGGCTGTTAAAAAAAGCGAAGAGCCTGAGACCAAAGAAAAGGCAGAAGAGCAGATAGAAGATATTGAAAGTACTGAAGCTACAGAGGAAAATGCTGTAAATTACAGCTACAAGTATGTTTTTAACAGTACCTCCTTTGTAAGAAATGAAATAATGGAAACAGAGGGCTTTGTCAGGGTATATGACATAGCTGCAGGGGCTTATGTACCCTCTCAGGTTACTATTGAGGAAAAGACAGTATGGGAGGCAACTGCTATCCCTGCTTATGGCTACAAGGCTTATCGCTTTGAAGAAATTGACAAGCCGTTGGTAGATATGCCATCAGGTATTACTTATGATAAGGATCAGCTTTTCAGACTGCATACCCTTTACTACCATATATGCTTCAATCAGGATTTTGAGATAGTTTCCATATATGATAAGGAAAATCAGAGAGAAATTCTGAAAAAAGGAGTGACTGCCAATCATCTGGTGGCCTTTGAGGACAGACCCAAGGAGTATGATGCCTGGAATGTTGATGAGTATTACAGAGAAAAGTCATGGGCAGTAACGGATGTGCAGTCTGTACGCCTTATAGAGGCAGGCCCTGTCAGATTCAATATAGAAGTTAAGCGCAGATATATGAATTCCCGCATTACCCAGAATATATTCCTCTACGCTACCAGACGTCGTATTGATTTTAAAACTACTATAGACTGGCAGGAGCAGCAGACATTGCTTAAGACATTTTTCCCGTTGGATCTGGTGACCAACAAAGCCACATACGAGATTCAGTATGGTAATGTGGAGCGTCCTACGCATAAAAATACCTCCTGGGATCAGGCCAGATTTGAGGTGTGTGCTCATAAGTGGGCAGACATGTCTGAAGCGGGCTACGGCGTAGCTCTTCTTAATGATTGTAAGTACGGATACTCTGCCGATGATACTACCCTGTCTCTTACCCTTCTTAAGAGTGGAATATTCCCCAATCCAAGTGCGGATAAGGAAGTACATGAATTTACATATTCACTGCTTCCACATAGTGGCTCTTATAGGGAGGGCAATGTAGTGGGTGAGGGTTATGCCCTGAATTATCCTCTTACCATTATTACCGGAGATGAGCCAAAGGTAGCGATACGAAGCTTTTTCCAGGATCTGCCGCAGAACGTGGTATTGGAGACCGTAAAGCTGCCGGAAGAGACATCAGGCCAGTTTATGATGGTAGATGATGAGGATAATGGTACCAAGACCAAGGCTCTTGCTGTAATATTAAGACTTTACGAGGCTTGGGGAAGTCGCACTCAGGTAAAGCTTTTCAGCCACTACAAGGTGGCAGATGCCTTCCTCTGTGACCTTAGGGAGAACACTTTGGAATCCTTGGAAACTAAAGAGCAGGCTGTGCTTTTTACCATGAAGCCTTTTGAAATAAAGACGATAAAATTGATATTAAAGGAATAATAATTAATGGCTACTATAGACCAAAGCAAAATCAGAAATTTTTGTATAATCGCCCATATCGACCACGGTAAGTCTACTCTGGCTGACCGTATTATTGAAAAGACCGGGCTCCTTACATCCAGAGAAATGCAGGAGCAGGTCCTTGATAATATGGATCTGGAGAGGGAAAGAGGTATTACCATCAAGGCCCAGACAGTACGTACTGTATACAAAGCACAGGACGGTGAGGAGTATATATTAAACCTTATTGATACTCCCGGACATGTAGACTTTAACTATGAGGTATCCCGCAGTCTGGCAGCTTGTGAGGGAGCTGTGCTGGTAGTGGATGCGGCTCAGGGTATTGAGGCTCAGACTTTGGCCAATGTGTATATGGCTATTGATCACAATCTTGAGGTTTTTCCTGTTATTAACAAGATAGACCTGCCATCTGCAGAGCCTGACAGAGTTAAGGCCGAGATAGAAGACGTTATTGGTATTGAGGCCATGGACGCTCCCTTGATTTCAGCCAAGAATGGCATCAATATTGAAGAGGTTTTGGAAAATATTGTTAAAAAGGTGCCTGCACCAAAAGGAGACTCATCAGCTCCCCTGAAGGCTTTGATTTTTGACTCTATTTACGATCCATACAAGGGTGTTATTGTTTTCATGCGTATTTTTGATGGTACTATTAAAAAGGGTACCAAGGTGAAAATGATGGCTACCGGTGCCACCTGTGAGGTAGTAGAAGTAGGTACCTTCGGCCCGGGCCAGTTTATTCCTTGTGAAGAGCTGACAGCCGGTACGGTAGGGTATTTTACCGCGTCCATAAAAAATGTTACTGATACCCGTGTGGGTGATACCATAACAGAGCTGGAAAATCCCTGCGTCGAGGCCCTGCCCGGCTACAAGAAGGTCAATCCTATGGTATACTGCGGCCTTTATCCTGCAGATAATGCCCATTACTCAGATCTCAGAGATGCCTTGGAAAAGCTGCAGCTGAACGATGCTTCCTTATTCTTTGAGCCTGAGACTTCCCTGGCTCTGGGATTTGGCTTCAGATGTGGATTTTTGGGCCTTTTGCATCTGGATATTATCCAGGAGAGACTGGAGCGTGAGTACAATTTGGACCTGGTTACCACGGCACCCGGTGTTATTTACAAAATATATAAAACCGATGGTGAGCTGATAGAGCTTACCAATCCTTCCAATATGCCGGATCCATCTGAGATAGAGCATATGGAAGAGCCTATAGTATCAGCTGAAATTATGGTGCGGACAGAGTATCTGGGAGCTATTATGCAGCTCTGTCAGGAGCGTCGAGGCGTTTACCTGGGTATGGAATACATGGAGTCTACCAGAGCCCTTCTTAAATATGAACTTCCGTTAAATGAGATTATTTATGACTTTTTCGATGCACTGAAGTCCCGGTCCAAGGGCTATGCATCACTGGATTATGAGCTTAAGGGCTATGCACCCAGCAAGCTCTGCAAGCTGGATATCCTTATTAATCGTGAGCAGGTGGATGCTCTGTCCTTCATCGTTCACGCAGACGGAGCCTATGAGCGTGGCCGTAAAATGTGCGAAAAGCTGAAGAATGAAATACCTCGTCACCTTTTCGAAATACCTATTCAGGCAGCAGTAGGCAACAAAATCATTGCCAGAGAAACAGTATCCGCCATGAGAAAAGACGTACTGGCCAAGTGCTATGGCGGTGATATCAGCCGTAAGAAAAAGCTTCTGGAAAAGCAGAAGGAAGGCAAGAAACGTATGCGCCAGGTAGGCAATGTTGAGGTGCCTCAGCAGGCCTTCATGGCAGTACTTAAGCTGGATGAGGATTAGTGCATCTAAACACGCACTCATGGAGTGCGCGCAAGAGAAATATAGACGAAGTGAATAGAAATCAAATTGGAATTTATATTCATATCCCATTTTGCGTGAGAAAGTGCAATTATTGTGATTTTTTGTCTTTTC
>JAZUFN010000275.1:0-2992 GCA_045640725.1 Lachnospiraceae bacterium | reverse complement strand
CCTGTGCCCTTCTGCTTCCAAGGCTTTCTGCCGCCACCGGAAACTTCTGCTCTTGTCTTTGTTGACTGTGTGCCCTGACGCTTGTGTGCCAGCTGACCAACAACAGCCATATGCATAAGATGCTCATTTACATCTACAGCGAAAATGGAATCGTTGAGCTCAAGAGAGCCAACTTCCTTGCCTTCCATATTGAAAACTTTTACGTTTGCCATTTTGTTGTTCCTCCTTTCCTAGAGATTACTTACCGCACTTAACGGTTTCCTTGATAGTAATCAGTGCCTTCTTAGGTCCTGGAACAGCACCCTTAATAAGGATGAGATTGTTCTCAGCATCGATTCTAGCAACCTCAAGGTTCTGTACTGTAGCCTTTACGTGGCCCATCTGACCAGGCATGTGCTTACCTGGGAACACACGGCCAGGTGTAGTAGCAGGACCGTTAGAACCTGCATGTCTGTGGTACTTGGAACCGTGCTTCATAGGTCCTCTGGAAAGGCCATGTCTCTTGATGGCGCCCTGGAAACCTTTACCCTTTGTAATGCCAGTAGCGTCAACCTTCTCGCCTGCTGCGAAAACATCAACCTTAATCTCCTGACCTACAGTGTACTCTGCGGCATTGTCAAATCTGAATTCTCTAAGAAATCTCTTGCATTCAACACCGGCTTTTGCGAAATGTCCTTTTCTTGGCTTGTTAACGAGCACC
Source organism: Lachnospiraceae bacterium (assembly GCA_045640725.1). Classification (GTDB taxonomy): domain Bacteria; phylum Bacillota; class Clostridia; order Lachnospirales; family Lachnospiraceae; genus RGIG3528. The sequence continues at coordinate 2,292 of JAZUFN010000275.1, read as the reverse complement.
TCTCTGATGTCGCCGAAGCCTACCTGTACAGCAGCGTATCCATCGTTCTCAACAGTCTTAACCTGTGTTACAACGTTTGGAGCAGCCTGAAGTACGGTTACAGGAATTAAATTCCCGTTCTCGTCAAAGATCTGTGTCATACCGATCTTTGTAGCTAAAATAGCTTTGTTCATGTTTGTTACCTCCTGTTAAAATCTACAGCGGACCACATTGCCTCCCATATAATGGGTATCGTCATGCAGTCATTCTAGATGGTTCGCCAGGATGCTTGGTCGTAGTCAATGCTACGCTCTTGGACCCTATGTCAAACCTCTCTTCCACCCGTTGTGGTGGCGGAATCGAAGGATATTAAACCATCTTGTTTGTCGGGTTCGATTACATCTTAATTACGATGTGAACACCGGCAGGGATCTCAAGTCTTGAAAGAGCATCTACAGTCTTCTGTGTAGGCTCGATAACGTCGATCAGTCTCTTATGCGTTCTCTGCTCGAACTGCTCTCTGGAATCCTTGTACTTATGTACAGCACGAAGGATAGTAACTACTTCCTTCTTAGTAGGAAGGGGAACTGGTCCACTTACCTTAGATCCTGTCTTCTTGGCAGTCTCAATAATCTTAGCAGCAGATGCATCGATTAACTGATGATCGTAAGCCTTGAGTGTGATTCTCATCACGTTCTTCTGATTAGCCATAAAAAATGTCGCCTCCTTATTCGCACTTAATTGCAGTACGACAAGCGGTGACTGTACACATATCCGTGTGTATCATGCCTGTCGGAATAACAAACCAGAGTTTCCCCTGGCTGCTTATGATTGCTCAACCTCCCGAATAGGCTGAATAACACGCTTTGCAGATAACCTGCATTTAATTAGGTACAGTGACTTGTCGTCAGGTATTCTAACTTGACATTCGCTCCGCGGAAAACCCGTCTTTTCAGACGGCAACCTCACGCTTCATCGCTATCAAGGTCACAACGGGCATGATTATACACCCAAACAATAAATAATGCAAGTACTTTGTAAAAAAATATTTTTAACAATTTATGAACATTACTTATAAGTAAAGAAGAGGAAGCAATTTCGCCTCCTCATTAACTCTTCAGCATCATATCAATAGCTTTTTCCAGTTCTTTAAGGGCTGTCTCATCATTTTCTTCAGCTGCATCTACTATGCAGTGCTCCAGATGGTCCTTAAGGATAATCTTACTTACTCCGTTAATAGCAGATTTAACTGCCGACAGCTGGATCAGAACTTCTGTGCAGTCTCTGCCGTTTTCCACCATAGTCTTTACCGATTCCATGTGACCAATAATTTTAGCCATACGATTCAGCACCAGCTTGGTCTCTGTATGGGTATGCATATGGCCGTGACCGTCCTGGTGGCTATGCCCCTCAGCCTCGCCGTGACGGTGGTCCTCATGACTATGGCTGTATACATTTCCATTTTCATCTATGTGAGTATGAATGTGTTTATCTTCCATAAAATACCTCTGCTTATTTTTAGCTTTCCTATTATATAGCCTTTTTGAAAAAAATACAATGTTCATTGAAAAAAGCCGATAACAAAAGCTGACACTTTGCCATTTCCCGATAACAGCATTTTAAAAATGTTGTCTGCAAAAAATGACTACATGTCAGCCTTTTGGTTTTTTTATTATTCCTCACATTTTAATTCTCCTGATTCTACCAGCTGCCCAATCGGATCCTTCAATAAGTCTTTTCAGTCAAACTATTTTTCATGCGTTTTATCGCCCTTCGTATTTTTTAAATTCCCAAATAATTCTTGGCGCAGATTGCCGCTTTATCTGGGTATGCATATCCCTTACCCACTGCAATTTCTCTTGTTATTTTTTCAAACAGCTTATTTGTAGCTACAAGAGCATTCCAAACATCCTGTTTGTTATAATGTGCAAAGCATTTTTCTAAATCATGAACTATGCTCTCTCCCGCCCATTTATCTAGAAATCTTCCATCATGCCAGACATCCTTTCCATCAATTCCATAACAATATAACTCAATCATTTTTAGAAGTTGATTTTTCAAATAGGCATCAACACACATCTTTGCAGTCCACAGTTCACCACGTTTCAATTTCTTGCCAGCCCAAATATTATGAAAATAGAAATCATTCACTACATTGTTAAACTCTTCTTCCGTCATTTCCGGATTTGAATGTCCTGGTTTAACATAACGTTTTATCATTTCTTCATAAGAATTAATGTCATAGAGTATTTTATATCCTCTATTCATGACCCAACTAGCCACTCCTATTTTAAGTGCTTCTTCAAACTGGGC
>JAZUFN010000274.1:0-9897 GCA_045640725.1 Lachnospiraceae bacterium | reverse complement strand
TCCTGTTCTGGCCGGAGCAAGGTTGAATGAACAATGATAAAATACCATTTAGAATTACTAATTTCTACACTATGATTAGGAATCACTAAAATCCACGTATCCATAGGGATGGGGTGGAATTAAATTTTACAAATGACATTGTGTGCAAAATTTACACAATTTTGGAAGAAAATGCTTGCTTTTTTATAATACCGGTGGTATAATATTTCTTCGTGAGACGAGCTGGTCCTCTGTATCAGTCAGATAGTAAGAACGGCTTTATTATATTTAGGAGGTTTCAAAATGAACGAGATTATCAAGAACATTGAAGCTGCACAGCTTAAGGCTGAGAAGCCACAGTTCAACGTAGGTGATACTGTTAAGGTTTATGCAGTAATCAAAGAAGGAAACCATGAGAGAACTCAGGTTTTCGAGGGCACAGTTACAAAGAAGATGCACGGTGGTGCCAGAGAGACTTTCACAGTTAGAAAGAGCTCCAATGGTATCGGTGTTGAGAAGACATGGCCTATTAACTCCCCACATGTTGAGAGAGTAGAAGTTGTTCGCAGAGGTAAGGTTAGACGTGCAAAGCTTAACTACCTTCGTGAGAGAACAGGTAAGAGCGCAAAGGTTAAAGAGATTATCAGATAATTTCTTACGAATTGTAAACACTAAGGCAATCAGTTTCTGGTTGCCTTTTTTTCAAATCATGTCGATTTTTTGGTGGTGTATAGATGGCAGAATATCTTTATACAAAAAAACCTAAATTCCTAAAGACATTAAAGCAAATTCTGATTTTTCTGGTGGAGTCCGCTGCAGTAGTGGTTTTAGCTTGGCTTATTATCAGGTTCGCGGTGGAAAAAAACATTATTGTGGGAGATTCCATGGCCCCTACGCTGTCTGATTCCTCAGTAATTCTGATTAATAAGCTGGCATATATCAGAAAAGCGCCAAAGCGTAATGATGTCATTGTTTTTAATCAGGGAAAAGATGACAGGACATATCTGAATGTAAAGAGAGTAATAGGCATTCCAGGTGATACAGTTGAGATACTTAACGGTAAGGTCTATATAAACGGCAGCTTGTATGAAGAGCAGATAAATGTAGAGGATATGCGTCTGGCAGGTCTTGCAGCTTCGGAGATTACTCTGGAAGATAATGAGTATTTCGTTCTGGGAGATAATCGTAATTCTTCAGAAGATTCACGCTTTGCCAATGTAGGTATGGTTATTAGAGATGATATAGTGGGAAAGGCAGTTCTGGTGATTAAGCCGGAGATTGCTTTTGTAAATGATTTAAATCTTAAGAAGGAGTGAGCAAATGGAGTATCAGTGGTATCCGGGACATATGTCCAAAGCCAAGAGAGAAATGCAGGACAGTCTTAAACTGGTAGATTGTCTTATTGAACTGTTGGATGCGCGTATTCCATATTCATCCAAGAATCCTGACATTGATAAAATGGCTCAAGGTAAGCCCAGGGTTATCCTCCTTAATAAGGCGGATCTGGCAGATCCTAAAGTCACTGCAGAATTTAAACGCTATTATGAATCCCAGGGCTTTTTCGTGGCTATAACTAATGCAAAAACCGATAAACTTTCTACAGTTGTAGATATAGTTAAAAAAGCCTGTAAAGAAAAAATAGAACGTGATAAAGCAAAGGGAATGATTAATCGCCCTATACGTGCCATGATTACAGGTATCCCCAATGTAGGCAAGTCCACATTTATCAATAATTATGCTAAAAAGGCGGTAACCAAAACAGGCGATAAGCCGGGTGTTACCAAGGGAAAGCAGTGGATCAGACTGGGTAAGGATTTAGAACTTCTGGATACTCCCGGTATTCTCTGGCCAAAATTCGAAGATCAGATGATAGGTCTTCATATTGCTTGGATAGGCTCTATTAATGATAATATTTTGGATCCCAATGCCTTGGCAGAAAGTGCTTTAAAGCTTATTTCAGAGCGTTATCCCGGTAGCATCAATGGACGATATGGTATCATAGAAGATGGGCTTACGGGCGACGGTCCTGCACTATTAGAAGCTATTTGCAAAAAAAGAGCTTGCATGAAAAAGGGCGGCGAATTAGATCTGGAGAAAATGGCCAATATGGTCATGGATGATATAAGAGGAGGCAGACTGGGTAAAATTAGCCTGGAATGCACTGCTGATTTTATTCCGGAGGCTTAATGCATGGAAAGTATTTCTGATATTAAAAATAAATTTCAGAGCCTTGCACTGGCTGATTATAATGCTTTTTGTGAGGATTATAGAGATGATTCCCGTTCCGGAGTACAGTCTCTTATTAAAAAAGCAAAAAAAGAAATAGATAAATTTGATGCAGAGATGAGACGTCTGGATGATATGCTTATTTATGAGCGCAAGTACGACGAGTTTCATGCCATATGCGGTATTGATGAAGTAGGAAGAGGCCCATTGGCAGGTCCTGTTATGGCAGCTTCGGTTATTTTACCTAAGGGGCTTAAAATACCTTATGTTAATGACTCTAAGAAGTTGACAGCTGCACAAAGAGAAGAACTCTATGAGGAAATAACCGATAAAGCTGTAGCTTATTCGGTAGGAGTGGCAGATAATTACAGAATTGATGAAATCAATATACTTCAGGCCACTTACGAGGCAATGAGGGAGGCCGTAGGCAATATGTCTGTTACTCCGGATTTATTGCTGAATGACGCTGTTAAGATTCCCGGTCTGCCCCAGCGACAGGTTGCCATTATTAAGGGAGATGCGAAATCTTTATCTATTGCTTCTGCATCTATTGTCGCAAAGGTTACAAGAGACCGCTTTATGGCTTCCATAGCATCAAAGTATCCTGAGTATGGTTTTGAAAAAAATAAGGGCTATGGATCTGCAGAACATATTGAAGCCTTGAAGAAATACGGGCCCACGGACATACACAGACGTAGTTTTATTGGGAATTTTATTTGATTATATAAAGTATTATGGCTGAAGAAAAAGAGTTAAAAAAGAAAACAGCAGTTGCTCTTTCCTATGAAGCGGGAGAAGAAGCTCCTAAAATAGTTGCCATGGCAAAAGGGGATAGAGCCGAGAAATTATTGGATATAGCCAGGGAGAATCAGGTTCCTGTTCATGAAGATGCAAGCCTGGCTGAGACTTTGTCCAAAATGAGTATCGGAGATTTTATACCCCAGGAGCTGTACAGCGTAGTGGCTGAGATTCTTGTTATGGTGGACAAGGCAGAAGCCAAAAAGAAAGCAATGATATCTGATTAACTTTTTTAAAAAAAATTCACCATTTTTTCATATTTGTGTTATAATATATTGCAATGCCGTTCACTCGGCCTTTTGAAGTAATTTGTTGGAGGAAACAAAAGTGGGAAAGAAAGAAGTAGTAAATACTGAGATGCTTTCAGCAGGTCAGAAGAAGAGACTTGACAGAAAGAAAGAAATCGCAGCAGCAAAAAGGAAGAGAAAAATTGAGAAGATTGTAGCCATAGTTTTATGTGTTGCTGTTATTCTCGGCGCAGGCTATGGTATTGGCTATAGTGTTTACAAGAATGTATCTATAACAAAGCCTATATCTGATTTGGGTACCGGACTTACATCAGATGGTAAGATAAATGGTGTTGCTGTAAAGGACATCGTTAAGACTATTGATCTTGATAAAATCACTGTAAAGTATAAGGATATTGAGCTTACAGATGAAAATCTTCAGAAGCAGATCGATTCTGTACTTGCATCACATAAGTATTATTCAGAAGATAAGACACTGGCAGTTAAGGCCGGTGATGCTGTTAATGTTAACTACTACTGTGTGATCGATGGAGAGACACAGGTTGGTATTGGTAATGCAGGCGTTAAGGATGGCCTTAATTTCACCATCAGCTCCACTATCGGTGCTACAGCTACACCTACACCTACCGCTACAGCTACAGCTACACCTACACCTACAGCTAAGCCATCATCCTATCAGGCTCTTTTCCAGGAAGGCATGATTGGTATGCATCCGGGCGAGACTAAGGACATCGTTGTTGAAATTCCTGCAGATTTTAAGGTGGGCACTACAGCTTCATCTGTTGCAGGTAAGACAGTAACATTTAAGGTTACTCTTAATAAGATTCAGGTAACTCCTGAGCTTACAGATTCTTTTGTTACTGAGAAGCTTAAAGAAGAGAGCGGATGTACTTCTGCTGAGGAATACAAGGCATATGTAAAGAAGACTTCCGAGAGAAATGCCCTTGAGAATGCTATCATCATGCTGATTGAGAATAAGGACAATACATCAGTATCTCAGTATCCTTCTAAGTACCTTAAGACTAAAAAGGGTCAGATAATGAACTCTTATCAGAGCTATGTTGCCCAGATTAATTCCATCTACGGTACTGTTATATATAAGGACGTTTATCAGGCATATGGTAAGAACTGGAAGGAGTTAGAGCAGGTTATTCTTGAGAATGCTCAGAGCCTTGTAGCTTATGATTGCGCTTATCAGTACATTTTTGAGACTCTTGGACTTACTATTACCGATAAGGAATATGAAGAGTTTGTTACAGATGGTACAGACTACAAGACAGTAGCAGAGTTTGAAGCTAAGAACAGCAAAGCATACGCTATGAAGACACTTATTGCAAAGAAGGCTGTTGAAGCACTTGCAGATAAGGCAACAATTGAGAAATAAATAAAAAAAATATTACCCTTCTTATCGTAGAATTCGATAAGAAGGGTATTTTTTTGATGAATGATTATTACTTAACTTTCTTTCTTCTGTTCAGCATATATAAAAGGGCTGCCAGCAGGAATAATGAACATGCAATTACAGTAATGATAGGTCTTAAGAGGCCGTTTTTATTATTTGCATCTTTATTTTCTGTATCCTTATTTTCCGGATCAACTGCATCCTTACGAATAAGTACCATTGCTGATATAGGCTCAACAGTTACCTTATTTTCAACAGTTTCTAAGGTTTCAACCCCGGCAGTGGTTTTATTAATGCAGATATCCCACTTGCCTTCAGGAAGAGTTACTTCAGTCTCGGAGGAGTTGGGATTGTAGATAACAACGATGCTGTCATGACTATCACCAACAGTCTTGGCATCTGCTATCTGCATAGCAACAACATTCTTATCCTGTCCGGAAAGCTCTTTAATTGTTGCTGATACCTGTTCTTTTGTGGTCATACGAAGGGCTGCATGGGCCTTTCTGAAGGCGATAAGACCTTTATAGTAGTTAAATACGTCAGAATACTCTTTTTCATCCAGAGTGTTCCATTTAAGGGAATTAACACTATCTGAGCTGGCATAACTGTTATGATCGAATCCACCATTGCCGTCAGGCTTGGTACGAAGGAATTCTTCTCCTGCCTGCATGAAAGGTATACCCTGAGAAGTGAGATAAATGGCAGCTGCCAGATTGTTCATCATTATCTGCTCAGCACGGGTAGCGGCAGGAGTGGAGAGAATAATACGATCAATTAAGGTATTATTATCGTGACAGCTGGCGTAATTTACTACCTGAGCAGGTGTTCTGGACCAAGTAGGCAGACCCTTGAAATTCATAACTGTAGTAGCTACCTTATTTGGCGCTCCTGCTACATATCCGGCCTCAGTATTGTTGAAAACATTACCTCTTATGGCATCTCTTATAGTATCGGAGAAGTAGGCAAAATCAGGTGTTTTGTAGGAAGATTCCTGTACAGCGAATTTCACATCTTCTTTGGTGGCCTGAGTGGACATGGACCAGCCTTCACCATAGAATTTTACATTTGGATGTTTTTCATGGACGGTCTTTACTATTTCATTTATGGTTTCAATATCTAAAAGACCTACCAGATCGAAACGGAAACCGTCGATATGATACTCGTCAGCCCAGTAATTAACAGAATCAACGATATATTTCCTAACCATTGACCTTTCAGAAGCCGTATCGTTGCCACAACCACTGCCGGAGGAATAAGTTCCGTTTGCATCAATACGGGAAAAATAGCCTGGCACCAGCTTGTTAAAGCAGAAATCAGAAGCATTATATACGTGATTATATACTACATCCATGACAACGCTAATGCCATTCTTATGAAGGGCCTGTACCGTCTGCTTAAGCTCGGATACTCTTACCTCACCATTTTCCGCATCTGTAGCATAGGAGCCTTCAGGGACATTATAGTTAACAGGATCATAGCCCCAGTTGAACTGAGTAGAATTCTTTTTAGATTCATCTACAGAACCAAAATCATAGATGGGCAGGAGATGAATATGAGTAGCTCCCAGCTCCTTGATATGGTCAAGGCCTGTAGCCATGCCACCGGCTGTCTTGGTCCCTGTTTCTGTAAGGCCTAAATATTTACCCACATTTTTGATACCTGAGGATGAATCAGAAGAAAGATCTCTAATATGAAGCTCATAGATAACCATATCTGTAGCATTCAGAGAGAAATTAGGATCCTTGTCATTTTCCCATCCTGCAGGGTTGGTAGAAGGAAGATTTATAATCATTCCTCGCTTGCCGTTTACTCCTGTAGTACGAGCATAAGGGTCCACAGCCTCCACATACTGGCCACCTACTAACACTTTATAAGTATAATAGGTGCCGTGAAGATTGCCGGCTTCCTTAAGACTCCATGTACCGTTTTCACCGGCAGTCATAGGAATCTCACGGATGAGGTCATTGGCTGATGCATCACCTGTTGCGTAAAGAAGAACATAGGCTTCTTTGGCGGTAGGAGCCCAAAGCTTGAATGTAGTGCTGTCTTCGCTCCAGGTTGCACCCAAATCGTTACCCTTGTAGGTATATTTCTTCTCGAAATCATCAGTTGAATAAGTGGATGGAATACTCACTTTGTAATTTACCTCGTTAAATACAACGTAGTAGGTATCGAATTCATCTAATTCCTCATCAGGAATGAGGAGAATACATTTTTTGGTGCTTTCCTTATATTTAACTGAAAGCTCCTTACCGCTTTTATCTGTTAATTTAAAAATTTCGGAAGCAGGACTTTCTATTTCTGCAGAAGTAATAATCTCTACATAGCCATCCTGGTATACTGCTGATTTAAGCTTTACACCTTTTACTACATCGTCGCCGTCAACAATTTTTCCGCCTTCTTTTCCCGACTCGACGTAATAATGGATGGTACCGGAAGTATAGTAAGAAACATCAATAAACTGGTCCTTGTCTACATCCTTCTTTTCCCATTCACCAAAACGTACGATGTAGCCCAGCTCCTGGCAACCTGCGGAAAGAGTAACAGTAGCCACCATTTCGCCGTTTTCTTCGGCAAAAGGAACAGCCTTACCGTCTCTTCCTGACTCCCAGAACCAAACAGTCCAATTGGTATAATTACCATCAGCTCTGTTGTAGTGGAGCTTTACTACCAGTTCATCACCGGCGTAAGCTTTTGTAGGCTTCCAAGCGGTGGCAAATGTTAGGAAAACCATAACAAAGGCCAGAAAAGAAGCCACAATTTTTTTTAGTCTATTCATTGTAATAGACCTCCCCATTTTTAATTTTAGTCACCATTTTGGCAATATGCACAAAGTTTGGTAACGTTTCCATAAAAAGTTTAGCATATTTTCGTAAATAATACAAGTGAATTATTTGCTTTGAAATATGGTGGATTAATGTTAAAATATTGTACAAACACAAAAGGAGTATATATTGGACGCTAAGCCATTATAGTTCATGCTTCGCATGAAGGCTTAACTTTTCAAACTCCTTCGGAGTTCTCCATTTGTTTCACTTCGTTTCACAAAAGGAGTATGTATGAGATTACTGGTTCAAAGAGTATTAAGTGGTAGTGTTTCGGTAGACGGAACAGTTGTAGGTAAAGTAGACAAGGGATACGTGGTATTTTGTGGTGTGTGTGATGATGACACAGAAGAAGTTATGGAGAAGATGACTACTAAGCTTCTTAATCTTCGTATATTTGAGGACGAAAACGGTAAAGTTAATAAGTCCATCATAGATGTAGGCGGAGAGGTGCTTCTGGTATCTCAGTTTACTTTGTACGCAGACTGCCATCATGGTAATCGTCCCAGCTTTATTCTGGCAGGAGAGCCGGGACATGCCAAGGAAATATATGAGAAAATGGCAGAAAGTATCAGGAGACAGGGCTTTAAATGTGATACGGGAATCTTTGGGGCCGAAATGAAGGTGGAGCTCATTAATGACGGTCCATTTACTATCTGGCTGGATAGCGAAGAAATAGTAAAAAAAAGGTGACAAAATCGTAAATTTAGCTTTTCTATGGGGAAAAATATGGTACAATAATACTATCTGGTATTATTGCTAATTTGGGGTGACATATATGAAGAAACAGTTATTGGTCAAGGGTAATCAGGTTCGTGTCGGGGATGTAATTGCCGAGGATATTTGGGACAATAACGGCAATCTTATTTTGGGTGAGGGTCTGGTAGTTAGTGAAGACAGGGTAGCCAAGATAAATCGTATGTACAATAGAATAAGGGTTGTTCGTAATATTGACGATATGGAAGCAGCCCTTATGTTCATGAAGCCGGAAGTAGAAGAAAATTATGGTGATGAGCCTATGGGATTTTCTTCAGCTTCGGCACGTTTTGTTAAAGGGTCTACTGCTCCTGCCGATATGACCTATAAATTTGATGATCGTATTAAGATAGAACTTCTTAAATCCATGAAGTATATTTTTGACAAGGATACCGGCAAAGACGTAGTGGACTGCTGTATAGATGCCAGCAAGATTATTTCTTCACTTATTTATGACGTGCACAATAACGGTTTTGTAGCCATGAATGAGATAAAAATATCTGATGAGTATATTTATAAACACTCTTTTGATGTGGCCTATCTGGCAGGTATACTGGCCAGAAAGATGGAGCTTCCCACCAATACTGTTCAGGATATTACTATTGCAGGCATGCTCCATGATATCGGGAAAAAGAAGGTCCCTTATGAGATACTTAATAAGCCGGGCAAGCTTACAAAGTACGAATTTGATATTGTAAAAAAGCATCCCAGAGACAGCTTTGAGGCTATAAAGCATGACAGGACTCTGTCTCAGGATATTAAAATGGGTATTTTATGCCATCATGAGAGATTTGATGGTACCGGATACAGAAATCATTTGTCAGGAGACAGCATCCCTCTGTTTTCGCAGATTCTTATGATTGCTGATGTATATGATGCACTGGTTTCCAAGAGAGCTTACAGTGATGCTATTACTCCCAGAGAAGCAGTGTCGGAAATGCTTAAAATGAGCGAGTGCTTTGCACCGGAAATATTTGATGCATTTAAGAAAATTCTGGTAATGTTCCCTACGGGAGCGCTGGTATATTGCTCGGATAATGCTATTAGAAGGGTAGTGTGTCAGAACTCCGATTTGGCCAGACCATGGCTGTCGGACCTGGCCAATACCAACTGCATCGATCTTAGCGATTCATTATATTCTGATATAAGGATTATATGTGAAGCTGACAGAAATCACCTGAAAGATGTTGTTTTGAAAGGTCGTACTGCTTAGTGGATTCACGTGCCAAAGGTAAAAAATATGAAGACTTGGCTGCTGACTATATTGCTGTAAATGGCGCTACAGTTGTAGAAAAGAATTTTTTCTTTAAGGGTGGGGAGATTGATATAATAGCCAAAGACAGATTCTTAAACGAAGAATATTTGTGCTTTATAGAAGTTAAGGCCAGAAAGGATCTTTCAGCCGGTCATCCTCTTGATGCTATTACTCTTGCTAAAAGGAATAAAATTATCAAGGGTGCCAAGACCTATTTGAATTATAAGAAATTGCCGCCTGATACAAATGTGAGATTTGATGCGATTTCCATTTTGGGGGAGATCCTGCATGCCCTGATCCCTCTCCCCCTCCCTGCCAGCATATACGGGATCATTTTACTTTTCCTGGCTCTGGAGTTCCGGATTATTCCGTTGAGTGCCATCAAAGAGACCAGTTCGTTTTTAGTAG